>NZ_JALBGX010000062.1:0-40125 GCF_023006465.1 Rhizobium sp. PRIMUS64
CCGATCGTCGGCGCGCTGAGCCCAGTGCGGGCCGCCGCCGCCGAAAGCCCGCCGCCTGTCGCAACATGGAAGAAAAGTTGCAGGTCGTCCCAGCTCGCATCTTTCATGGATGAAAACCCCCTTTCTCCAGCGCCTCTACATCGGAAGGGCACGAAGGCTTAGCTCAAGTGCTCCAGGAAATAGATGGAGGATGAAGCAATGGATCTCAATTGGGTTGTTCTCTTCAGGGAAATCGAAATCCGCAATCGGCGGATCCGCCGCGGTCCCTTGACCGATCCGCTTGCCGACCCGCTTGATCGTCCGGAATGGCGCGGATTTCTCTGGGCCGTTCCGATCATCGCACGTCTCGCCGCAAGACGAAGCGGCGAAACAAAGGAGACGCGCCGCGATGATTCACGGATCGGAAAAAGCCTCAGGTTTCGAAGTTCAATCGCAACACGTGGTGCAGGAATTCCGGATTGATCAGCATGTTGAAGCTGATCGTCACCAATTCGCCTTCGCGTTTGACCACGGTCGCGCCGATCTCGTCATGGATGCCGAGGATTTCGAGGAAGAAATGGCTCGGTATTTCCAGGTTCGGGCTGACTTCGAGCAATGCGCCGGCAAGCGTGATCGTGCGGATCAGGCAGCGCACCTGCGTTCCGGTGCTGAGGTGATGGCCGACGAAGATGATGTTGCCGGGCCTGTCGAGATTGAATTCCCTGTAAGCACGTTCCGGCTTGGGGTGTTCTGTGTCGAGGTGCATCTGAAAGGCCCTTTTAGCCTCCGCTTGTTCTACGACAAGATATTAGCGGAAGAATGCTGACACTTGCTGAAGAACATCGGTAAAATTGAATGACTCTGGGAAACCTGCGGGAAAATCGCACCGATTTCGTGCAGATTTGCCCCAAAGTTGCGCATTCCCCAGCGCATCCGCGCCATTCTTGACATGTCGGCGGCGTTCGCGCATACAAAGGCCGGTTCGAGGCACCGGCCGCTCGCGGATGAAAATCCATGGTGAAGCCCTCGCGATCATGGTCACGGCCCCTTGTGCATGCTGACTGGCGGCAATGCGAGCTCCCATCCGCAGTCGAAGAGCATGCCTTTCGAAGGCTCACGCCATGACGACGACCTATCCTGCCATTGACGAATTGAAGGCTCAGGCCAAGCGCCTGCGCCAGGCGATGAATGATCGCGGCACCCCGCTCACCCACAGTGCGGCCCTGGAAATGATTGCCCGCCAGCATGGCGCGCGCGATTGGAACACCCTCGCAGCCCTCGCGGCAAAACCCAATGCCGCTCCGAAGACGCCGCTCTTCGTCGGCGCGCATATTCGCGGCCGTTATCTCAATCAGCCGTTCACCGGCGAAGTTCTGGCGCTTTCGGCCCTGCCGGGCGGCGATCTGCACAGGATCACCATCCATTTCGACGAGCCGGTAGATATCGTCACCTTCGAGAGCTTTTCGGCCTTTCGCCAGCGTGTGAACGCGCAGATCGATGCCGACGGCGTCTCGCCGAGGAAGACCTCGAACGGCGTGCCGCATCTGGTGCTGGATCTTTAGATTACTCCTCTTTCCTTTAGGCCGTCCGGATCCCATGATTTCAAATGGATCGGACCTCGCCCGCTATCGCACGGATTTCTCCATGACCGATCTTTCCCAAGGCAATGCCTTTCTCAGCGGCTGGCTGCCGGGCGTCTTCATCAAAACGGCGGCACCGATTGTCGCGATCACCACCGTCAACGGCCTGTTCACCGTCGTCGACGCCTATTTCCTCGGCGCCTATGTCGGCCCGGACGCGCTCTCTGCCGTCAGCCTGATTTTCCCCGGGCTGATGCTGCTGGTCGCCCTGCAATCGCTGGTCTCGAACGGCATGGCGAGTATCCTCGCCCGCCGGCTGGGTGCCGGCAATCGCGATGGGGCATCTCGGGTGTTTGCCGGCGCGCATGCGCTGGCGCTCGCCGTCACCCTCATCCTCAATCTGGTCTACTGGAGCGTGGGCCGACAGATCATCGGTACCGGTGCTGCCGGCAATGCCACTGTTGCCCATGGCGCGATGCTGTTCATGGGCGCGATGATCGCTTTTGCGCCGATCAGCTTCTTCCTGTCGCTGCATCTCGACGCATTGCGCTGCGAAGGCAAGATCGGCTTCATGACGCTGGTGACGCTGTCGGCCTCGCTGCTCAACATCCTCGCCAATTGGCTGTTCATGGCGGTGATGCATTGGGGCGTGCTCGGTTCGGCGGTCGGCTCCATCGCGTCGCAATTCGTCTGCCTCGCAGCGGTGCTCGCCTATCGCTGGCGCCGGCCGGCGGCACTAAGACCTTTCCCGGGGTTGGCTCTCGCCGAATGGCGCGGCATCGTCGCCTTCGGCGCGCCGATGAGCCTCGGTTTCATCGGCATATCGCTGGCCTCGGCCGCCATTCTAATCAACGTCTCGCTCTGGAGCGCGCATGACTATGTCGCGACGGTGGCCGCCTACGGCATCATCACCCGGATCATGACCTTCACCTATCTGCCGCTGCTCGGACTCAGCATCGCGCTGCAGACGATTGCCGGTAACAATCACGGTGCCGGCCTCGGGCTGCGCGTCGGCCGCAGCCTGCAGATCGCCATGCTCGCAGCACTCGTCTATTGCACCCTGGTGGAGATCACCGTCGAATTGCTGGCTAGCCGCCTCGGTGCGGTCTTCGTCACCGATCCGGCGATCATCGCCGAGGTCAGGCGAATTCTGCCCTGGACGATCGGCGCCTATTTTCTCTTCGGGCAGATGCTGATCCTGTCATCCTATTTCCAGTCGATCGGCGATGCGCCGGGGGCTGCGATCTTCGGCCTGTCGCGGCCCTATCTGCTCACCCTGCCGCTCACCTTCCTGCTGCCCTTCGTCTTCGGCGAACAGGGAATCTGGATGGTGCCGGTCTTTGCCGAGGCAGGCATGTTCATCCTTGCTTTCCTGGTGCTGTCGCAGAACGCGAAACGCCGCGGCTGGCGTTATGGGCTTCTGCCCGTCTAGAGCAATTCCAGTAAAAGTGCGCAGCGGTTTTGTGTCCGGAATTGCGCAAAGAAGGAAAAGCCGCGCTCCGGAGCGCGGCGTTTGCCGATTGTCGGCTATTCCTTGCCATTCGAAGCGGCCGATGTCGCAGCTTCCGCCTCATTCAACGCCTCGGCGCATTCCTGGCAGCAGACTTCGACAGTCTTGCCGCCGAGTTTGACGGTGATGGTCTCCGCGCCGAGTTCGCAGTCGCAGGCAGCGCATGTGGTCTTCTTCATTTGGTGATCCTCCTGTTGGTCGTCCCCGGATCGGGACAGGCTCATAAGATCATCGAAGACCGCATTGCCGCTGTCGAAATCTTTAGCGATCGACCCCGCATAATGCCTTAAATCGGGATCGATTTAAGGCATTATGCGGGGATTCAAAGTGCTACAGCGTCCTTTGCGCGTCTGAAAAGACGCGCGGCGCTGTAGGCTTTCACCTGCGCCGCAGCTGCGCCGAACGCTGGAATTCGGCCGGAGTCTGCCCGAAGGATTGCTTGAAGGAACCGCTGAAATGGCTGTGGCTGGAAAAGCCGAGATCGAGACCGAGCGCGGTCAGATCCTCATACTGGCCGAGCAGATCGAGGGCGCGTGCAAGCCGCAGCCGCAATTGGTAGCGGTAAAGTGGCGTTGCCTCGACCTGCTGGAAGACCTGGGTGAGGTATACCGGCGAGACGCCCACTTCTGAGGCGATTTCTGAAAGTGTCCAGCGCCGCGCGAGATCGGAGGAAAGCACCAGCTTTGCCCGGTCGACGAGTTTCTGCCGGCCGGCGCTGGCGCCTGCCGCATGTGATGTGCGCTCGCCGAGCGAGCGGCGCACGAGCGTCAGCGCCAATATTTCCGCTTCCAGCGTTTCGGCGACGTTGCGGCTGAGACCATGACGCAGGAGCGCAACCAGCGCCTGCGCGCGCGGATCGATCCGCCGGCGCTGGCGGCGGAAGGAAAAGGGCGGGCCGGGCTGCGCCTGCTCCTTCGGCGTAAGCTCTTCGAGCATGGATTCGTCGATCGCCAGATCGATGCAGGCGTCGCCACCCTCGATAGGGTGGCTGATTCGATATCCCTGGCCGGCATTGAAGAACAAGACCTGATTGGCTTCAGCCACCGTATCATTGCGGCCGACATGCCGCATGAAGACGCCGCGATAGGGATAGACGAGGCTCGTCCTGTGGGCGCATTCCTCGTCGCTCTTATGACGGCACTCGCCATTGCAGACGATGTCACGAATAGTGACCATCTTCGTTTTCAGAAGCGGTGCCGTTGAGAACTGCGACATTGCATATTCCGTATCAGACTGGCCAGAACCGACAGTACTTATAACAGCACTTTAGTAACGGCTGTAGACATGAACATCGCTTTCCGTCTGCCCCCTGGAAAGGCCGATATCCTTCAGCTGTTCGTCGGAAAGCTCCATCAACGCATTCAGGTTGCGTCGTTCGTTTATTTTGCGCGCCAGCCAGCGGGCTGCCGTGATGACGGCAAGAAGCAAGCCGGGTCGGATATGACGCGAAGAGCGAATACTCCGGGCCGGTATCGTGAAATTCGAGCTGGACATGGTGATCCTCCATCCGTGTTTGGATGGAGGCAGTGAACCATCAGCGGCAGTTTCGCGCTGTCAGATTGTTTAGCGATCTGAGGACGCCTTCACGCCTTCAGCAGCCACTCATGCTCGGCGGCATTGTGGAATTTCCAGATCCGCTGCGGGCCGGCCATGACGTTGAGGTAATAGAGATCATAGCCATGGCAGGCAGCGCAGGGGTGGTAGCCCTTCGGCACCAGCGTCACATCGCCGTCCTCGATCGCCATCGCTTCGTCGAGCGAGCGGTCGTCGGTGTAGACGCGCTGGAAGCCGAACCCCTGCGGCGGGTTGAGGCGATGGTAATAGGTCTCTTCCAGGAAGCTTTCGTTCGGCAGGTCGTCCTGGTCGTGCTTGTGCGGCGGATAGGAGGAGGTGTGGCCGCCTGGCGTGATCACCTCGACGACGAGCAGCGAATGCGCCGAGCTGTCGTCTTCCGGCATGATATTGTTGACATAGCGCACGTTCGTGCCCTTGCCGCGCGTCACCTGCGGATGCGTGCCGGGCGGGATTGCCTTTGCCTGATAGGTACCGCCGCCGGGCGCCGAGCAGACGGCGAGTTCCAGATCGGTCTCCGCCGTCACCGACCACGTCGATTCCATCGGGATGTAGAGCGCATGCGGCGCACCATCGAACGGGCTCATGCGACCGCCGAGCGTGCCGAAATCCTTGGTGCCGGCAGATGCCTTGCCCTTGCCGGTTACCCAGACGAGGCAGACTTCGCGATCGCCCGTCTCTCCCGAAACGGTCTCGCCCGGCTTCATCCGATGCAGATCGAAGCCGACATAGGTCCATCCGGCATTTTCCGGAGTGACATGCGTGACACGGCCGCGCGTGCCGGACGGTTTCACCTTGAGATTTGGCATTGGTGTTTTTCCTCGTAAGTTGGCGGGTGCGGCTCCCTCATCCGGCTGCCGCCACCTTTCTCCCCGAGGGGAGAAGCGACATGCCGCGCCCTTTCCGTTCCTCTTCTCCCCACCGGGGAGAAGCTGCCCGGAGGGCGGATGAGAGGGCTTCTTGCTCCAGCGGTCCGGAAAGGCGAGCCCCTTGTGGGAGGACGCCCGGACAACCAGGCTTTACGACCCCTTGGGGAAGCCTTCCGTTTCCACGGTATAGCCAGCAGCCGTCATGACGCGCATCAACTCGGCGTGACCGATCTCGGCCATCTTCTGCGGAGGGGCCTTGCGCGGATCCTGTTCGGCCTCGACGACGAACCAGCCTTCATAGCCGTGATCGGCCAGCCGCTGGACGATGGCACCGAAATCGAGCGAGCCGTCGCCCGGCACGGTGAAGGCGCCAAGTGCCACCGCATCGAGGAAGGACTGCCGGCTGCGGTCCAGCCCATCCACGACAGGCTTGCGGATATCCTTGACGTGAACATGGTTGATACGGGCGTGGTGGTTCTCGATGGCGCGCAACACGTCGCCGCCGGCAAAAGCAAGATGCCCGGCATCAAGCAGCAGCGGAATACCTTCGCCCGAGTAACGCATGAAGGCGTCGAGTTCCGGCTCGGTTTCGACCACGGCGGCCATGTGATGGTGATAGGAAAGCGGCATGCCCTGCTCGGCGCACCATTCCCCGAATTCCGTGACACGACGCGCATAGGCCTTCATCTCGTCATCGGAGAGGCGCGGCTTGGTCGCGAGCGGCTTGGAACGGTCGCCCTGGATCGAGCGGCCGACTTCGCCATAAACGATGCAAGGCGCATTGACCGCCTTGAACAGCGAGATCATCGGCGCGATGCGGTCCTTGTTGGCGGAAAGCTCCTCATTGACCAGCGTGCCGGAGAACCAGCCGCCGCATAGCGTCACGTCGGCGGCGCGCAGGATCGGGAGCATCTCTTCCGGATTGCTAGGGAAACGGCGGCCTTGCTCCATCCCGGTAAAGCCGGCACTGCGCGATTGCCGCAGGCATTCCTCGAGGGACACATCGTCGCTGAGTTCAGGAAGATCGTCGTTCCACCACGCGATGGGCGACATGCCAAGTTTGGCCTTCATCAACATTCTCCTTAAAAGCATTGCGGAAGAGCGGCTCCGCTCTTCCGAAAAATGACGGCGATAATTAGCCGATGCGCTGGGCGGCGCGTGCTTCGACGTAGCCCTTGCGCGCTTCGTTGACCTGTTCGCGCGAGCTGACCTCAGGCACCACGACATCCCACCAGTGGCCGCCGGCCTCCGTGGTAACAAGCGGATCGGTGTCGATGACGAAGACCGAGGTCCGGTCGTTCTTCTTCGAGTCGGCGATCGCCTGCTCCAGCTCGGCGATCGAGGCGACCTTGACGGCGATGGCGCCCATGCTTTCGGCATGCGCCCGGAAATCGATCTCCGGCATCACCTCGTGATAGGAGTCCTTCAGCAGATTGTTAAAGTTGGCGCCGCCGGTTCCCATCTGCAGCCGGTTGATGCAACCATAACCGCGATTGTCGAGCACGACGATATTGAGCTTGAGGCCAAGCATGACCGATGTGGCAAGCTCGGAATTCATCATCATGTAGGAACCGTCGCCGACCATGACGACGACATCCCGTTCAGGATGCGCCATCTTGGCGCCGAGCCCGCCGGCGATCTCGTAACCCATGCAGGAAAAGCCGTATTCCATGTGATAGCTGCCCGGCGCCGTCGCCGGCCAGAGCTTGTGCAATTCGCCGGGAAGGCCGCCTGCAGCGCAAAGCACCGTCGTATTCTCGCCGCCGAGCGTGCGAGCCACCGCGCCGATCACTTGGGCATCGGAGGGCAGGGCGGCATTGGTCGTCGCCATCGCCTTGGCAGCGGCCTCCATCCAGACCTTCTTCTTCGCAGTCG
Source organism: Rhizobium sp. PRIMUS64 (assembly GCF_023006465.1). NCBI lineage: Bacteria > Pseudomonadati > Pseudomonadota > Alphaproteobacteria > Hyphomicrobiales > Rhizobiaceae > Rhizobium > Rhizobium sp. PRIMUS64. Next base: position 7,386 of record NZ_JALBGX010000062.1, read on the forward strand.
CCTTCTCGGCGAGTGCGGCCGGCGCCTTCCAGCCCGAAAGCCCTGCCGAAAGCGCCTTCAACCCTTCGCGGGCGTCAGTCACCAGCGGATGGCTGTCGTGCTTCACTGCGTCATAGACGGCGATGTTGAGGCCGATCATCTTCAGGCTGTCGTTCTTGAACAGCGCCCAGGAGCCGGTGGTGAAATCCTGGCAGCGTGTGCCGACGGCAATGACAAGATCCGTCTCTTCGGCGATCGCATTGGCCGCCGACGTGCCGGTGACGCCGACCGAGCCGAGCGCCAGCGGATGGGTCTCGTTGATCGCCGACTTGCCGGCCTGGGTGACGACGACGGGAACGCCATGCGCCTCGGCAAAGGCAGCAAGCTCCTTCGTCGCCTGAGAGTAAAGCACGCCGCCGCCGGCAACGATCACCGGCTTCTGCGACGCCTTGATCAGTGCGATGGCATTCGCCAGCTCGTCCGCATCCGGCTGCGGCCGGCGGGTCGTCCAGACTTTTTCATCGAACAGGCTTTCCGGATAATCGTAGGCTTCTGCCTGGACGTCCTGGCAGAGCGACAATGTCACCGGGCCGCAATCCAGGGGGTCGGTCAGGACCTGCATGGCGCGCTTCAGCGCCGTGATGATCTGCTCGGGTCGGGTGATGCGGTCGAAATAGCGCGAAACCGAACGGAAGGCATCATTGGCTGAAACCGTGCCGTCGCCGAAATCTTCGATCTGCTGCAGCACCGGATCCGGCGCGCGGTTGGCGAAGACATCGCCCGGCAGGAAGAGAACGGGAATACGATTGACATGCGCCACGCCGGCGGCCGTCACCATGTTCAGCGCGCCGGGGCCGATCGAACTCGTGCAGGCCATGAAGCGCGTGCGGAAATTCGCCTTGGCATAGGCGATCGCGGCATGCGCCATGCCCTGTTCATTGTGGGCGCGATAGGTCGTCAATTCGCCGCGCACCTGATAGAGCGCCTCGCCGATGCCGGCGACGTTGCCGTGACCGAAGATCGCCCAGACGCCACCGAAGATCGGCACTTTCTTGCCGTCGACGATCGTCATCTGTACTTTCAGGAAATGCGCGACGGCCTGCGCCATCGTCAACCGTATCGTCTTGCCCATCGGGTCCTCCCGGACTTTTGACTCTCTATCTGTTTTCCCCTTCCCAACTCCTCTCCACAAGGGGAGGGGCTAACCTGCCGGGCTCTCTACATTCTCGCCGCAACGTCTTGTCCAAAAGGACGCTCGCGGGGTGAGGTAGTGCCCCAAGTTAAGTCCCTCCCACCTTATGGGGAGGGGTTGGGGAGGGGTCTCAATTCGGTTCCTACTGATGTCCGCGGGTCTTCAGCCACGCCTCCGTCAGTTGCCGGAAGCGACCGGCCATGTCGGCGATCGCTTCCTCGTCGTTCATTTCGCCCGAAAGCCAGGCGCGTGCCGGATCGGCAAAGATCGTTCGGCCGACGGCGAAACCCTTTACGGAGGGAGCCGCCAGCGTCGCCTCGAAGCAGGAGATCAGCTCGTCGGCGGGCGCCTCGAGCCCCAAGAGCACGATACCGCGGCACCATGGATCACTTTTGGCGATCACCGCCTCGATCTTTTTCCAGGCTTCACGGGATGCCTGCGGCTCGAGCTTCCACCAGTCCGGCCTGATGCCGAGCGCATAGAGCTCCTCCAGCGCGATCGCAATGGTATCGTCGGTGAGCGGCCCGTTCTTACCGGCGATGATCTCCACCAGCAGCTCGCGCCCGACTTTGCGGGCAGCCTCGAACAGCGTGCGCAGCTTCTCCTGCTGCTCCGTCTTCAATTCAGCCGGATCATCGGGATGATAGAAGCACAGGCACTTGATGCAATGAGCGAGTGGCCATTCCACCAGCTGCGAGCCGATATCCTGGCTGAATTCGAAGCGCAGTGGCTTCGAGCCAGGCAATTCCACCGGCCGGCCGATCCAGGAGAAATTCTTCGTCGCCGCATCGAAGAAGGCGTCGCGGCCGAAACGTTCGTCGATCAGCATGCCGTAGCCGTCGCGGCCGTTCGAAACCCGCGCCGCTGCCGCGACTGCCAGCCGCTTGAAGGCGACGATCTTCTCGTGGCCGACGCCGAGTTCATCGGCGACGCTGACGAGCTGCGAACGATGGTCGATCGCCAGTGCCATCAAAAGCGGGATTTCGCCGCGCCGGGTTGATGCCCAATGAATATGGTTCATCTCCTCGTCCTTGCGCAGCGCCCGATGTTTGCTGCCGGTCGTCAGGAAGAAGTCGAGTTCCGCCCAGGTCGGATATTCCGGCGAGCAGAGCAGTCGGGAGACCGCGAAGGCGCCGCAGGCATTGGCCCAGGTGGCGCAGGTCTTCAGAGGCTCGTCGCGCAGGAAGCCGCGCAGGAAGCCGGACATGAAGGCGTCGCCGGCGCCGAGTACGTTGAAGACTTCGATCGGGAAACCCTGGCCGATGATGCCGGCTTCAAGATCGTCGGCGATCGGCCCGTCATAGACGATGCAGCCCATGGCGCCGCGCTTGAGCACGATCGTCGCCGGCGAAAGGCGGCGGATCTCCTTCAGCGCGCCGAGCACATCGTCGGCGCCGGACGCGATCAGGATTTCCTCTTCGGTGCCGACGATGAGATCGCAATCCGGCAGCGTCTCCTTCATCTTCGAGGAGACCCGGTCGGATTTCACGTAGCGCTCGAAGCCTTCCGCATGGCCGGCAAGGCCCCAGAGATTCGGCCGGTAATCGATGTCGAAGATCACCTTGCGGCCGTTCGCCTTGGCGATGCGGATCGCTTTGCGCTGGGCGGCCTCGGTATTCGGCCGCGAGAAATGCGTGCCGGAAACGAGAACGGCGCGCGACGATCTGATGAAATCTTCGTCGATATCGCCTTCATCGAGCGCCATGTCGGCACAGTCCGACCGATAGAAGATCATCGGCGACACGCCCTCGGCCTCGACCGCAAGCAGCACCAGCGCCGTCAGCCGCTCCTTGTCGGTGACGATGCCGTCTGTCGCCACACCTTCGCGCGCCGACTGCTCGCGGATGAAGCGTCCCATTTGTTCGTCGCCGACGCGGGTGATGAGGCCGGATTTGAGGCCGAGCCGTGCCGTGCCGATGGCGATATTGGCCGGGCAGCCGCCAACGGACTTGGCGAAGGAGCCGATATCCTCCAGCCGCGAACCGATTTGCTGGCCGTAAAGATCGACCGAGGAACGGCCGATGGTGATCACATCAAGCGCCGGCTCCGGCTGTGAACCCGGATTCGATTGTACCATGATGTCCTCCCGCTAGATTTTGCGCGGCTTCCAGTGCCTGCGAATTTTCAATAATGAAACATTGGTTCCGATATTTTGTCAATTCGGAATGTTTATTCCATTTTGCCTTTTACAGGTTTCGACTGTTGATGCTTGCGCCGGCGCTCGGCAATTGCAACCGGCAGTGCCATGGTGAGCGCCATCGAGGCCGAAAGCGAGCGGAAGCCGGCGAAATCGGCTTCCGCCACCTCGAACCAGTGCGTGGCGCAGGCGGCAAGCGGCGAGAAGGCCGAATCGGTGATCGCGATGACGGGGACGCCGCGGTCGGCAAGCTCCTGGCTCTGGTTGAGGCTGTCGGCCGCGTAGGGCGAAAAGCTCGCCGCGATCGCCGCATCCTTCGGTGTTGCGAACTGCACCATCTCAGGGTCAACGCCGTTCGGCGAGGCGACGATCTGGTGGCGGATGTTGAGCTTGGAAAAAGCGTAGGTCATGTGCGCCGTCAGCGGATAGGAGCGCCGTTTGGCGATCAGATAGATCGTCTCGGCGTTAGCAAGGATATTCACGGCTTTGGTGAAAGTATCGCTCTGCACCGTCGCCGCCAGCCGATTGACCGACTGGTTTGCCGCGGCGATGAAGCCGGAGAGCAGATTGGCGTCCTCATCGTCGCCGCTCGATTGCTCCAGCGTAACGAGGCGCTCTTCGTAGCTTAGCGTCCGGTCGCGCAATCTTTCGCGAAAGATGCTCTGCAGGTCGGAAAACCCTCCATAACCCAGATGATGCGCCAGGCGCACCAGCGTCGAGGGCTGGACGTCGGAGGCGGCCGCGATGCTCGCCGTCGTGCCAAAGGCGATCTCGTCGGGATTGCCGAGGGCGAAGGCGGCGACCTGCGCCAGCCGCTTCGGCATGTTCGCCTTGCGCTCGATGATGGTACTGCGCAGGCTTTCGAAATCGCGCGGTACGCGCGCGTGCCTCTGGGGATCGTTATCCATGCTTGCAGCTCGGGAGATGAAACAAATATTCCATATTATTGAACATAAACGATTTCAAACGGCACGGCTAATTGTTTTTAATCCCCTGTAATTGAAGGCTTTTGAACAGTTCCATTCGGGAATGGCGCAGAAATGCTTGTGAATAGGTCCCTTGTCAAAATGATCCAAATATTCCAAAAATCCGCGCGCAGCTCTGGAGGAGACGGAAATGAAGCCACTCGGCATCGGTTTGATCGGCACCGGTTATATGGGCAAGTGCCATGCGCTGGCGTGGAACGCGGTAAAGACGGTGTTCGGCGATGTCGAGCGTCCGCGTCTTGTGCATCTGGCCGAAGCCAATGCCGGGCTCGCTGAGACTCGTGCCGGTGAATTCGGTTTCGAGAAGGCGACGGCCGACTGGCGGGCGCTGATCGCCGACCCCGAGGTCGACGTCGTCTCCGTCACCACGCCCAATCAGTTCCACGCCGAGATGGCGATTGCTGCCCTTGAGGCCGGCAAGCATGTCTGGTGCGAAAAGCCGATGGCGCCGGCCTATGCCGATGCCGAGCGCATGCTGGAAACGGCGAAGCGATCCGGCAAGGTTGCCGCTCTTGGCTATAATTACATTCAGAATCCCGTCATGCGGCATATCAGGACGCTGATTGGCGAGGGCGCCATCGGCACGGTCAATCATATCCGCGTCGAGATGGACGAGGATTTCATGGCCGATCCCGATGTCTTCTTTTATTGGAAGAGCGAGCTTTCCGCCGGCTACGGCGCGCTCGACGATTTCGCCGTGCACCCGCTGTCGCTGCTCTGGTATCTCTTCGGCCATGTGGAGGCCGTCATAACGGATATGGTAAAACCCTATGCCGACCGCCCGCTGAACGAGGGTGGTCGCCGTGCCGTCGAAAACCACGATGGCGCCAACGTGCTGATGCGGCTTGGCGGCGGCATCTCAGCCGTGTTGATGGCGAATCGCGCCGCCTGGGGTCGTAAGGGCCGCATCGCCCTGCAGATTTTCGGCTCGAAGGGCTCGATCGTCTACGATCAGGAGCGCATGAACGAATTCGAACTCTATCAGGCCGAGGGTCGCGGCTCCGAACAGGGTTTCCGCAAGATACTGGCGGCACCCGCTCATCGGCCTTATGATCGGTTCATTCCAGCGCCCGGCCATGGCCTCGGCTTCAACGATCTGAAGATCATCGAATGCCGCGAGCTGATCCGGGCAATTTCAGGCGGACCGTCGTCGATCGTGACATTCGAAGACGGTCTCAGGATAGAGAAGTCGGTACATGCCATGGCACAGTCCTTCCACGAGCGCCGCTGGATCGAGATCGCCTGAATGTAAGAGGCCGCTTTCCGTTGACGGCGCACGGGCTACTGCATAATCCCTGAAATCGAAATCGATTTCAGGGATTATGCAGAAACTCAAAATGCGAGAGCGTCGTTCGCGCGTCTGAAAGACGCGCGGCGGTGTAGGGGATAGGCCTTGGCGTGGTTGTCGGGCGCAGCTTCAGGAGTGAGATCGTGACGGATAGACTGGTGATCATTGGCGCGGGACAGGCCGGTTTCGCATTGGCGGCCAAGCTGCGTGCGTTGAAGGATACGCGCCCGATCACCCTCATCGGCGCGGAAGACGTCGCGCCCTATCAGCGTCCGCCGCTTTCAAAGAAATACCTGCTCGGCGAAATGGCCTTCGACCGCCTGCTGTTCCGCGCCGAGCATTGGTATGCGGACAATGACGTCGACCTTCGCCTTTCGACCTGGGCCGAGCAGATCAAGCCGGACAGCAAGCAGGTTCTGCTGCAGGACGGCTCCGTTCTTGATTACGGCACGCTGGCGCTGGCCACCGGCTCGACGCCGCGCCGGCTGCCGGCCGCAATCGGCGGCGATCTCGAAGGCGTCTATGTTGCCCGCGACAAGCGCGATGCAGACCTGCTTGCTGACGAGATGCGCCCCGGTCGCCGCGTCCTCATCATCGGCGGCGGTTATATCGGTCTCGAGGCGGCAGCCGTTGCCCGCCATCGCGGCCTGGAAGTCACCGTCATCGAGATGGCCGATCGCATCCTGCAGCGCGTCGCGGCGAAGGAGACCGCCGACATCATGCGCAGGATTCACGAGACCCATGACGTGGCGATCCGCGAGAAGACAGGGCTCAAGCATCTGGTCGGCAAGGATGGCCGTGTCGTTGGTGCCGCGCTTTCAGACGGATCGGTGATCGACATCGATTTCGCCGTCGTCGGCATCGGCGTCGCGCCGAACGACCAGCTCGCCAAGGAATCCGGCCTCGAAGTCGCCAACGGCATTGTGGTCGACGAATTCGCCCGCACCTCCGATCCGGCGATCTTTGCGGCCGGTGATTGCGCCGCACTTCCCTGGGAGGGCGGCCGCATCAGGCTCGAATCGGTGCAGAACGCCGTCGACCAGGCCGAAGCAGCGGCGGCCGTCATCGCTGGCGGCAGCGAGCCTTATGCGCCGAAGCCGTGGTTCTGGTCCGACCAGTATGACGTCAAGCTGCAGATTGCCGGCTTCAATCTCGGCTATGACGAGACGCTGCTGCGCCCCGGCACCCGCGAAGGTGCCCATTCGGTCTGGTACTTCAGGGAAGGCCGGCTGATCGCCGTCGATGCGATCAACGACGCGAAAGCCTATGTGACCGGCAAAAAGCTGCTGGAATCCGGGACCAACCCCGATAAAACGATTCTCGCCGACCCTTCTGCTGACCTCAAGAGCCTGCTCGGCTGAGCTCGGCTTCTTCATCACGAGAACGAAGCGCGATCAAATTCCGCGGAACGCGGCAGGAAATGTGGACTGTTTGCATAACCGGCCGAAATGCCAGCCGCTGCATTTCTTCTGGTGAAAACTCAAAAAACCCTTGCATTCACAGAGCGGTCGCCATAGTTAGGCCGCACCGGAGAGGTGGCCGAGTGGTCGAAGGCGCTCCCCTGCTAAGGGAGTATACGTCAAAAGCGTATCGTGGGTTCGAATCCCATCTTCTCCGCCATTCCGATTTCCTGAGTGTGCGTCGATCGTTAGTTTCCGGCAGGGAATCACGTTCGCTTAGTCGGCTAGGCCGGCGACGAAAAATCTCTCTGCCTTGAGCGAGAGAATCGCCTGCGGGAATCACCTCCCGCGCTCAAGCCACCGGCAGGTGGCGAAAGTGGATCGGTGCACGTCCGGTTACGCTTTCGGCAATCCTGAATCCCCGCAAGAGCCGCATTTTGCCAAAAAAGTGTCACGAATGTGTCGCAGGGCGCATGTCCAATTCTTTATTGGCTGGACCTAAGCCTCCGCAAAATCAGGGTTTTCTTAACAAAGCATAAAGGAAATCGAGGTCGGTTGCCCGACTTGTGTCCTTTCAGCAACAGAATGTCGGGAAGGCTCCCTCAAATCCCCCATCCGAGTAAGTTGGTGATTGCGTGACGGCTTCCGTCTTGTATTTTCAACCTCGGAAGCAAGGGCGACTGATCGTCCACTTCTTGAAACACGGGGATGGGGCAGGGAACGCTGCTCAGCGAAAGATCCCAAACCCGATCGAAACTTTGAATTGGAGGTCATTTATGAACATCAAGAGCCTTCTTCTCGGCTCCGCTGCTGCTCTCGCAGTAGTTTCCGGTGCTCAGGCTGCTGACGCTATCGTTGCTGCCGAACCGGAACCGGTTGAATATGTTCGCGTCTGCGACGCTTACGGCACCGGCTACTTCTACATCCCGGGCACTGAAACCTGCCTCAAGATCAACGGTTACATCCGTTTCCAGGTTAACGTTGGCGAAGACGTCGGCGGCGATTCGGATTGGGATGCTGTCACCCGCGGTCAGGTTCAGTTCACGGCCAAGAGCGATACCGAATATGGTCCGCTGACCGGCGTCATCGTCATGCAGTTCAATGCTGACAACGCCACGGTTCAGGCGTCCAAGCTCGACTCCGCTTACCTCGACATCGCCGGCTTCCGCGCCGGTCTGTTCTACAGCTGGTGGGACGATGGTCTCTCTGGCGAAACCGACGACATCGGCTCGGTCGTAACGCTCCACAACTCGATCCGCTATCAGTATGAAACCAGCGATTTCTACGCTGGTATCAGCGTCGATGAACTGGAAGACGGCGTTTATCAGGGTGACGTGGATCCCGTCACCGGCCTCCTTGTTCCGAACGATGGTCCGAACAATGTCGGCGTTGCCGTTGGTATCGGTGGCAAGGCTGGTGCCTTCAGCTACCAGGTCACTGCCGGCTGGGACGTCGACAACGAAGACGGCGCTGTCCGTGCAATGGGTACGGTTGACATCGGTCCCGGTACGCTCGGCCTCGCTGCTGTGTACTCTTCCGGCCCGAACTCCTACTACTCGACGGCTGAATGGGCAGTTGCTGCCGAATACGCCATCAAGGCAACCGACAAGCTGAAAATCACCCCGGGTGTTCAGTACTACGCCAACTACATCGGCGGTGCCAGCGCGTTTGAAACCGTTCCTACCGATTACGACGGTGCCGGTGATGCATGGAAGGTCGGTCTGACCGTTGATTACCAGATCGTCGACAACTTCTACGCCAAGGCTTCGGTTCAGTACCTCGATCCGGAAGATGCTGACGACTCCACGACGGGCTACTTCCGTCTGCAGCGTTCGTTCTAATCTGATCTGACTTCGGTCAATCAGGAAAGCCCGGCTCTCGAGCCGGGCTTTTTGTATTTGGGCGAGACTGGCACGTTGTGCCAGCTGACCAGTGTCGATGAGGTTATCGGCAGGTGGCGAGAAAAGTGCGAATTGCTGTGGGGATGTTATCGAGATACAGGAGCGGGGCATGGCCTTGCCCTTCGGCAGTATGTCGGATCAAGCCCGAATGCCGCCGCGCCATTTCGCCGGCGCTTTCCTGTGAAAGCAGCGACGTATTTTCGCCGCGGATCAGCATGAGTGGCAGCCGACTCAGGCTTTCGAATTGCCCCCAGAGATCAGGCAGCGGCTGGCTGAAATCGATCGATTTCAGTGCCTCCGCGATCGCTGGGTCGAAATCGGCGATCGGCCTTCCGCTGATATCGCGATAAAGGGCAAGCGCCATCTCGCGCCAGTCTTCCTCTGCAAGCGCGGTAAACGACGCGCCATGATTTTCCTTCAATAGATCGACTGCCTCGTTCCAGTCCGCTGGCTTCCTGCCGCTGTTGAGGTAATCGCGGATCCGTGCCAGCCCCTCAGCCTCGAGCACAGGTCCGATATCGTTGAGGATGACGGCTTCGAGAAGATCCGGCTGCGTCGCCGCGATCAGATGCAGGATCAGCCCGCCGCGCGACGTGCCGATGAAAATCGCCCGCTCAATGCCAAGCGCTGCGCAGGCGGCAATGACGTCGCCGGCCTCGACGGCGAGATTGTAGTTCGCCTTGTTGTCGTCCCATGCCGAGTTTCCCCGCCCGCGCGAATCGAGCGCGATCACCCTGCGCGGTGCTGTCATATCCCGGGAGAGAAGCAGCGCAAGCGGATGAAAATCCCGTGTATTGCGGGTCAGGCCGGGCAGGCAGATCACCGGCAGCCATCCGGCAGTTGCTGCCTGGTCGGGTGGGTAGTCGCGGGCATAAAGCCTCAGCCCATCAGAAGAAGTGAAAAATCGCTCCTGGAAACCACCTGCATCCGTATCCGGCATCACATCCCTCGAGACCTGTTTGACCCCGAAGATGTAACTTGCTTTTCAAGCCGCGCCAAACGGCTTCAAGAGGCGCTGCGTCCGCCGATCAGGTCACGCTCGATATCGGTGGGCTGGCCGAGGCGAGCCTTGTAAACTTCGTAATTCTCCATCACCCGCTGCACATAGTTGCGCGTTTCGGGGAAGGGGATGCGCTCGATCCAGTCGACGATCTCGTCGATCGGCCTGCCGCGCGGATCGCCGTAGCGGCCGATCCATTCCGGCACCCGCTTCGGCCCGGCATTATAGGCAATGAAGGTGAGGATATAGGAACCGCCGAAGGCGTCGATCTGCTCGCCGAGATAATGCGCACCGAGTGTCGCGTTATAGCCGGCATCGGCCGTCAGCTTGTCCTTGGAAAAGGCGATGTTATTGCGCTTGGCTACCGCCTGGGCCGTGCCCGGCAGAAGCTGCAGCAGGCCGCGCGCATTCGCCGCCGAAACGGCGGCCGGGTTGAAGGCGCTTTCCTGCCGGGCGATGGCATAGGCGAGTGCCTTGCCGGAGCCAGATATATTGGCGTTCGCCGGGATCACGCCGATCGGAAAGGCAAGCGCTGCGACATCGATGCCGCGCCCATAGGCGATCTTGCCGATTTGCAGCGACAGATGATGATCGCCGGATTGCTCGGCCTGTGCCGCAAGGACAGCCAGTTCACCGGGGCTTTGCAGTTGATCGGCGAGCGCGAGATAGAGAATGGCGGCCCGCCATCCATGGCCGGCGGCCTCCAGTCGGGCGATCGCCTGCACGGCTTCGCGTGCCTGGAAGCGTTGCCGGTCAGCCGTGCTCGGTGCAGGATAGGTGACATTAAGCGTCTTTCGCCCCAGCCTTTCCGCCGCGAGCTGGCCATAGAAGGTGCCGGGAAAATTCGCGGCCTTCGCATAGAATTCGCTGGATTTGCCGGGGCCTCCGGCCTCCGCGGCGCGTCCCAGCCAATACCAGGCGCGTGAGACCGAGATCGGCCCGTTTGAGGTATCGAGGATCTTGCGGAAGTGTTTTTCCGCCGTTGTCGGGTCCTGCAGGCCGCGAAGCGCGTACCATCCGGCGTGGAATTCAGCCTCGACGATATCCGTCGGGCTCGTTGCGGCGTAGTTTGCGACGATGCGATAGGCCGGCTTGAATTGTCCCTGGTCGACGAGACCACGGCTGACGATACGTTGCTCGTTCCACCATTCGCCGGAATTGACGAGTTCGCTACGCTCGGGCGGCATCTGCTCGAGAAGTGCTGCCGCCTCGGCATATTTGTCCTGTTTGCGCAGATATTCGATCCGCGCAAACAACAGGCCGGCATCGGCTCGCCACTTCGCATCGACGGCGTTGAGCAAGGCGCCGGCATTGCCGGCTTTGGCGTCAACGGCAGCCCAGGCCTTGTAGAGCGACTGGGCTTGGCCCATGTCGCCGAAGCGCTTGGCCTGCGCCACCCGGCCGCGATACATCAGATAGTCCATCCGCGCCTTATGGTCGGCGGGCGTCAACAGCGCGGAAAACTCGACGAGGATCTTGTCCTCGGTCGCCTTGTCGAGAGCCTCTCCTCGCCAGAGTTTGCGGATATGTTTTGCCGCCTGCGCCTGCTTGCCTGATGCAACCAGCGCCCGGCCGAGGATGACGGCGCCCTGCATCGTCTCAGGCGCGGTATCGCCGAAGGCGGCAAGTATGGCGGAAGGGGCGGGATTTTCGTCATAGAGCGCGCGCTCGGAATAGGCGCGCAGCCGCGAAAGACCCGGCCAGCCCTTGAGCTCCTGCGCGGCGCTGGCGATTTCATAGGAGGGAACGCCCTTCAATCCGGAAACGGCAATCGCCCAGGTGAGGATATGCCGGTCGAGCGTAGCGTCGCGCATGCTGTCACGGATCGAAAGCGCCAGTTGCGGGTCCTTGTCGGAAAGCGCATCCAGGCCGGCTTTCAGGTCGCCGCTGACAGGCGCGATAGCCGGGTTGCGCGGAATGGCGCCCGTTGTCATCGATTCCGGTATGGCTGTCTCGGGAATGAAGCCGAGCGGCTTGACATCAGGCATAGGAGTGCTCTCGCCGGGAAGCGGCGACGCAACACTGCCCCACGCGGCGGCAACAAAGCCGAAGGCGGACAGAATCAGGACAGCTTTCTTCATCCGGGATCTCGCAACGAAAACACGCCCTGCCATTAGGCTAGAGGCATCTTAACGAAACCTTACCGTACCAGGTAAAATTCATTCACATCTGCTATCGGAATTTGCCCTAAACCGAACTCTACGCGCTTGTCGCGATGATTTCGGCGCTCTATGGTGCGCAACTCTTATTCATGGAATGCGGCCGAAGCAAGGATTTGGTCGTGAGGAGCTTTGCATGTTCAATGGGTCCATTCCCGCCCTCGTCACCCCCTTCACCGATGCCGGACTGATCGACGAAGATAGCTTCGCCGCGCATGTCGACTGGCAGATCAAGGAAGGCAGCGCCGGTCTCGTCCCGGTCGGCACGACGGGCGAATCCCCGACGCTGTCGCATGCCGAACACAAACGGGTGGTGGAACTCTGCATCGAAGTTGCCGCAAAGCGCGTTCCCGTCATGGCCGGCGCCGGCTCGAACAATACGCGGGAGGCGATCGAGCTCGCCCAGCATGCCGAAAAGGTCGGTGCGAACGCCGTATTGGTCGTCACTCCCTATTACAACAAGCCGACGCAGAAGGGGTTGATCGCGCATTTTTCAGCCATCGCCGAGGCCGTCGATCTGCCGATCTATATCTATAATATCCCCGGCCGCTCGGTGGTCGACATGACGCCGGAAACGATGGGTGCGCTCGCCAAGGCGCACAAGAATATTGTCGGCGTCAAGGATGCAACGGGCAAGATCGAGCGCGTCTCCGAACAGCGCATCACCTGCGGCACGGATTTCAGGCAGCTGTCCGGAGAGGATGCGACGGCGCTCGGCTTCAACGCCCATGGCGGTGTCGGCTGTATTTCGGTAACCGCCAATGTCGCCCCGCGCCTCTGTGCCGACTTCCAGGCGGCGACACTGGCAGGCGACTATGCCCGCGCGCTGGAATTTCAGGATCGGCTGATGCCGCTGCACAAGGCGATCTTCCTTGAGCCGGGTCTTTGCGGTGCCAAATACGGGCTCTCCAAGCTTGGTCGGATGAGCCGCAACGTCCGCTCGCCGCTGCTTTCGACGCTGGAGCCGGCAACGGAATCAGCGATCGACGCCGCCATGCGCCATGCAGGCCTTTTGAACTGACGGGACCGGCCTTCTTCACAAGACGGGGTCTCTCCCTTACATAAAGGGCAAGAAATGAGGGCGCGGCTTTTCGCGCCCTAAAAAGAAATTGGAATGTCGTCATGGCCCCCAAAGGCAGCCAGCGCGTGGTGAACAAGGTCGTGGCCGAAAACCGCAAGGCCCGCTTCAACTACGAGATCATCGATACCTACGAGGCCGGCCTCGTGCTGATGGGCACGGAGGTCAAGGCGCTGCGCGAAGGCAAGGCCAATATCGCCGAATCCTACGCCTCGGATGAGGGCGGCGAGATCTGGCTGATCAATTCCTACTTGCCGGAATATCTGCAAGCCAACCGCTTCAATCACGAACCGCGCCGACGCCGCAAGCTGCTGCTGTCGGGCCGTGAAATCCATCGCCTGCGCTCGGCCATCAACCGCGAAGGCATGACGCTGATCCCGTTGAAGATCTATTTCAACGATCGCGGTCGGGCGAAGATGGAGCTGGCGCTGGCCAAGGGCAAGAAATTGCACGACAAGCGCGAGTCGGAGAAGGAACGCGATTGGAATCGGCAGAAGAGCCGCCTGCTGAAGGATAGAGGCTGACCACGACGCCGTGGCTGACGATCACCGGTCCAATCCGGCCCCTATCGCGCGACTTCGAGACGCCCGACGAGATCAGTCTTCGAAATCGCTGGCCGGGGCGACTTCGGCCTGGCGTGGCGCCCGCTCCGAGGGATCGCGACCGATTTCAGCCTTCAGAGACAAGAGATCGATGAAATGATCGGCCTGACGGCGCAGGTCGTCGGCAATCATCGGCGGCTGGGTTGCCATGGTTGAGATCACCGAGACCTTGCGGCCTCTGCGCTGCAACGCCTCGACCAGGTTCGTGAAGTCGCCGTCGCCCGAGAAGATGACGAGATGATCGACCGTTTCGGACTGTTCCATCGCGTCGATCGCAAGCTCGATGTCCATGTTGCCCTTGATCTTTCGGCGACCCATGGAATCCGTGAATTCCTTGGCAGGCTTAGTGACGACTTTGTAGCCGTTGTAATCGAGCCAGTCGATCAGAGGCCGGATCGATGAATACTCCTGATCCTCGATCAGAGCGGTATAATAATATGCGCGCAGCAGGTATCCGCGTTTCTGGAATGCTTTCAAGAGCTTGCGGTAATCTATGTCAAATCCCAGGCTCTTGGATGCAGCGTAGAGGTTGGCGCCGTCAATGAAGAGTGCAATTTTTTCGCGTGGGTCAAACATCGCTTACCAATCCAATGAGAGCAATCGAAATTCGCAGGTGCCAAACTTCAATAAAAACAATAGCTTGTGTTTCGATTTCGATTTGATCCTTACTTTATGAATTATTCATATATGAAAGATTTAGGGCACGATTCGACATATTCCAAGCAACCTTCGGTGGAATTATGACATTCTCCATGGAAATCTAGCTCAGCCGCGGATAAAGACGAGGGGAGCCGGAATGAAAAACTTGTATTTGCCCGGTTTTAATTGTATCGGGCGTGCTAATCCCGAAATGACGACCGTAAAGGACAGGCAATGGCCCGTGTCACAGTTGAAGATTGCATCGACAAGGTGGAGAACCGCTTCGAGCTGGTTCTGCTCGCCAGCCACCGCGCCCGGCTGATTTCCCAAGGTGCCTCGATCACCATCGATCGTGACAATGACAAGAATCCCGTTGTGGCCCTGCGCGAAATCGCCGACGAGACGCTTTCGCCCGACGACCTCAAGGAAGATCTGATCCATTCGCTGCAGAAGCATGTCGAAGTCGACGAGCCCGAGCCCGATCCGGCAAGCATGATCGCCGCCGGCAGTGTCGCCGCAGCCGACAGCGAAGAGCAGGACGACCTGCCGGAGACGATCACTTTCGACCAGATGTCGGAAGAAGAGCTGCTTGCCGGCATCGAAGGCCTTGTGCCGCCGGAAAAGAGCGACGACTACTAAGCGCGTCGGCCGGATCCCCGGTCGCATCGCTTGGGCATGATCCTCCCGGTCGCATTGATGCGATCCGGAAAAATGCTTCATGCGATGCAAAAGAGCGACGATTACCAATCGTCAATCTTGCACCTTTATTGCTTAGGCATATTATTGCCCATGTGTGCGCCAATCGTTGATTGGCGCGCTTTTATTTTTATCGGAGTGGCTTTGGAATGATGCGGCAGTACGAGCTCGTGGAGCGGGTTCAGCAATACAAGCCCGATGCCAATGAAGCACTGCTGAACAAAGCCTATGTCTACGCCATGCAGAAGCACGGCCAGCAAAAACGCGCGAGCGGCGATCCCTATATTTCCCATCCGCTCGAGGTCGCTGCCATCCTCACCGACATGCACCTCGATGAATCGACGATCGCGGTTGCTCTGCTGCACGATACGATCGAGGATACGACGGCGACACGCGCCGAGATCGATGAACTCTTCGGCGAGGATATCGGCCGCCTGGTCGAGGGTCTGACGAAGATCAAGAAGCTCGATCTCGTCACCAAGAAGGCCAAGCAGGCGGAAAACCTGCGCAAGCTGTTGCTCGCCATTTCCGACGATGTGCGCGTGCTGCTCGTCAAGCTGGCCGATCGCCTGCACAATATGCGCACCCTCGATCACATGTCGGCCGACAAGCGTGCCCGCATTTCCGAGGAGACGATGGAAATCTATGCGCCGCTCGCCGGCCGCATGGGCATGCAGGACATGCGCGAGGAACTCGAGGAGCTTTCCTTCCGGCATATGAACCCGGAAGCCTATGAGACCGTCACCAAAAGACTGGAAGAGCTTTCGAAGCGCAACGAGGGCATCGTCAAGAAGATCGAGGCCGAACTGCGCGATCTGCTGGTGGCAAGCGGCCTGACGAGCGCCTACGTCAAGGGCCGGCAGAAGAAGCCCTATTCGGTCTTCCGCAAGATGCAATCGAAGTCGCTTTCGTTCGAGCAGCTTTCTGATGTCTACGGTTTCCGCCTGATCGTCGAGGATATCCCTTCCTGTTACCGGGCGCTCGGCATCGTCCACACGCGCTGGCGCGTCGTGCCCGGCCGCTTCAAGGACTATATCTCGACGCCGAAGCAGAACGATTACCGTTCGCTGCACACCACCATCGTCGGTCCTTCCAGCCAGCGCATCGAACTGCAGATCCGCACCAAGCGCATGCACGAAATCGCCGAATTCGGCATCGCCGCCCACACACTCTATAAGGACGGCGCCACCAATGCCGATGGCGACATCCTTTCTCGCGAATCCAATGCCTATTCCTGGCTGCGCCATACGATCGAGGCCCTGGCCGAGGGTGACAGCCCGGAAGAATTCCTCGAACACACCAAGCTCGAGCTGTTCCAGGATCAGGTTTTTTGCTTCACGCCGAAGGGCAAGCTGATTGCCTTGCCGCGTGGCGCCACCCCGATCGATTTCGCCTATGCGGTGCACACCAATATCGGCGATACCACCGTGGGCGCCAAGATCAACGGCCGCATCATGCCGCTGGTGACGCGGCTTGCCAATGGCGACGAGGTCGAGATCATCCGCTCCGGCGTGCAGGTTCCGCCCGCCGCCTGGGAGGAAATCGTCGTGACCGGCAAGGCGCGCGCCGCCATCCGCCGGGCAACCCGCATGGCGATCCGCAAGCAATATGCCGGCCTTGGCCACCGCATTCTCGAGCGCACCTTCAATAGGGCCGGCAAGATCTTCTCGCGTGAGGCGATGAAGCCGGCGCTGCACCGTCTTGGCCAGAAGGATGTCGAGGATGCGATCGCCGCCGTCGGTCGCGGCGAGATGTCCTCGCTCGACGTGCTGCGCGCCGTCTATCCCGATCATCAGGATGAGCGCGTCACCGTGAAGCCCTCCGGCGACGACGGTTGGTTCAACGTCCGCAGTGCCGCCGGCATGATCTTCAAGATCCCCGGCAAGACCAAGGCCGGGCACGACGGTGGCCATTCGGAAATCGACGCGGATGCCGATATCGGGCCGATCCGCGGACTGTCCGGCAATGTCGACGTCAAGTTCGCTCCAACCGGCGCCGTGCCCGGCGATCGCATCGTCGGCATCATGGATCAAGGCAAGGGCATCACCATCTATCCGATCCAGTCGCCGAGCCTGCAGCGCTTCGACGATCAGCCCGACCGCTGGATCGACGTTCGCTGGGATCTCGACGAAGCCAACAAGTCGCGTTTCATGGCGCGCATCATGGTGAATGGGCTGAATGAGCCAGGCACGCTTGCCAAGGTCGCCCAGACGGTCGCAGGCCTCGACGTCAATATCCGCTTGCTGAACACAGTGCGGGTGGCTGCCGATTTCACCGAAATGATGCTCGAGGTCGAGGTCTGGGATCTGCGCCAGCTCAATCAGTTGCTCGCCCAGATGAAGGAACTGGATTGCATCGCCACGGTCCGGCGGCTCTACGAGTAAGCTTTTGTTAAGCCCTTCAGGGGTTTGGACGAAAAATTGCACATTTTATGATCTTGGCGGCGCATCAAAAAGGCAAGCAATGCGCACAGCGCATGGCTGTCTCCATGTTGCGGCGGTGGTAATTAACCTTTGCCGAGCCTATCTTCTGGTCTTCGAAACGCAAACAGAAGATGAGACAAGGTAATGTTTGACCCTATCAAGAAATTCGCTCGCGCCTTTCGCGCTCCGACCACGCAGGAACGTGAAATGGCATATTTGAACGGCTCGCTCGATCGTATCGATCTCGAGTTTCGTCAGCGCCAGGTCGACCGCGGTCTGTTCCGCAATCGCTGATACTGAACTTAATACTTGAGGCGGGTGAGGGACGTTATGCATAACGGACGCCCCTCGGCATGAGAAGCTCCTCTTCGCAGAGAGAACTGAGGGGCTGTTTTTCGAGCGGTATCATTTGCCGCTCTTGTCATGGCGGTGTGCGCTGCACTAAATACCGGCCATGTTGTTTCGCCGTCGCAAACCTGCGGGATTCAGGGAAAAGATGCGGGAGCTTTTGTGGCCTCGCAAGGGTTTCCTTCGCCCGATCCGTTACCTGACAATGCGCGTCCTGCGCCTGAGCGCTTCGCCGCATGCGGTTGCCGCCGGCGTCGCTGCGGGTGTCTTCGTCTCGTGGACGCCTTTCATCGGCGTGCATTTCGTCATGGCTTTCGTCATCACCTATTTCCTTTCCGGCAGCATGGTGGCCGCCGCCCTCGGTTGCGCCGCCTTCGGCAATCCGCTGACCTATCCCTTCATCTGGGGCATCACCTGGGAGATCGGACATCTGCTGTTGAGCCGCGAGGATCACCTGGCCGGCCAGACGGTGGATCTCGCCGCCCTTTTCCACAAGCTGAACTTCACTGAGCTATGGAAACCGGTGCTGGAGCCAATGCTGGTCGGCGCCATTCCGCCGGCGGCCGTCACCTCCGTTGCGCTCTATGCGCTGACATTCTACACCGTGAAGGGTTTTCAGACGCGCCGCCATATACGGCTGATGGAGCGGGCGCGCCTGCGCCTTGCCGTTCCGGCCGGCGACATGCCGAGCATATGAACCCGATCAAGAATTCTTAAGCGACGGAAGGTTCCGGCATGATCATCGGCATTGGCAGCGATCTGATCGACATTCGCCGTATCGAGAAATCCATCGAGCGCTTCGGCGAGCGCTTCACCCATCGCTGCTTTACCGAGATCGAGCGCGCGCGTTCCGACCGCCGGGCAAACCGTGGCGAATCTTATGCCAAGCGTTTCGCCGCCAAGGAGGCCTGTTCCAAGGCGCTCGGCACCGGCATAGCGCAGGGCGTCTTCTGGAAGGACATGGGCGTCGTCAACCTGCCGAGCGGCAAGCCGACCATGGTTTTATCAGGCGCGGCCGCCCTGATCCTCGAATCGCTGCTGCCCGCGGGTCACAGGCCCGCCATTCATTTGACAATAACGGATGATTATCCCTTGGCGCAGGCCTTCGTCATTATCGAGGCGTTGCCCGAGAGCCTCTGATCGTGACCGCGGGAGCGTTGATCGCGACCTCTCGTCGCTTTTGATGTTGTCGCCATTGCCGCAACCGGCCGAAGCCGCTAGAGAGAACGACAGAAAGAATTGCGCCGCCGCGGCGTCTTGAAGGAATAAGACTGCGTGTCCGAAAAAGTCGAAGCCAAGCCGAACGCCCTCTGGGAAAATATCAAAGTCATCATCCAGGCGCTGATTTTGGCGATGGTGATCCGAACGGTGCTATTCCAGCCCTTTACCATTCCGTCCGGTTCGATGATGCCGACGCTGCTCGTCGGCGATTACATCTTCGTCAACAAGTTCGCCTACGGCTATTCGAAATATTCGCTGCCCTTCTCGCCTGATCTCTTCAGCGGCCGCCTGTTCGGCGCCGATCCGAAGCGTGGCGACATCGTCGTCTTCCGCTTCCCGCCAAACCCCGAGATCGACTACATCAAGCGCTGCATCGGCCTGCCGGGCGACCATATCCAGGTTACCGACGGCGTGCTCTACGTCAACGGCAAGCCGGTTCCGAAGGTGGCGGACGGCAGCTTCACCTCGGATTACAAGCTTGATCCGGGCGCGGATGTGCCGGTGTTCCGCGAAACGCTCGACAACGGCAAGACCTACGACACGCTTGATCAGTCTCCGGTGTCGCGCGGCGATAACACCCGCGAATTCATCGTGCCGGAAGGCCATTATTTCATGATGGGCGATAACCGCGACAACTCGCTCGACAGCCGCTTCGACGTCGGATTCGTGCCCGCCGAAAATCTTGTCGGCCGCGCCAGCGTTATCTTCTTCTCGCTTGGCAACGATACCTCCTTCCGCGAAATCTGGAAGTGGCCGACGAACATGCGTTGGGACCGCCTCTTCAAGGTTGTTGAATGAGCAAGGCGCAGACGCTTTCTGCGGCGGACCGCGCAAAGCTTGAAGGCCTGATCGGTCATGACTTCGCTGAAAAGGAACGCCTGGATCGCGCGCTGACCCATGCCAGCGCCCGTACCGAAAAGGGCGGCAATTACGAACGGCTCGAATTCCTCGGCGACAGAGTTCTTGGGCTCTGCATCGCCGAGCTTCTGTTTCGCACCTTCGGGACGGCGGGAGAAGGCGAGCTCTCGGTTCGCCTCAACCAACTCGTCAGCGCTGAAACCTGCGCTGCGGTTGCCGACGAACTCAATCTTCACCTCTATATCCGTACCGGCGCCGATGTGAAGAAGTTGACCGGCAAGCGCATGATGAACGTGCGCGCCGACGTCGTCGAAAGCCTGATCGCCGCGATCTATCTCGACGGCGGCCTCGAAGTTGCCCGCCGGTTCATTCTGCGTTACTGGCAGGGCAGGGCAGTGCGGGCCGATGGCGCTAAGCGCGACGCCAAGACCGAGCTGCAGGAATGGTCGCACGCGAAATTCGGCGTCACGCCGATCTACCGGGTTGATGAACGCAGCGGACCGGATCATGATCCGCGCTTCAAGGTGACGGTGGAAGTTGCTGGCATTAAGCCGGAAACCGGCGTAGAGCGGTCGAAGCGTGCCGCCGAACAGGTCGCGGCAACGAAGATGCTCGAGCGCGAAGGCATTTGGCAGCAATCGTCTGCCGGAAACTGACGGGACAATGACACAAGAAGAAGATATCGCGGCCGAGGCTGCCGCAGAAACCAATGGTCCGACGCATTCGGGCTTCGTCGCGCTGATCGGACCGACCAATGCCGGCAAGTCGACGCTGGTGAACCGCCTCGTCGGCGCCAAGGTCTCGATCGTCAGCCATAAGGTGCAGACGACGCGCGCCATCGTTCGCGGCATCGCGATCCACGACAACGCCCAGATCGTCTTCATGGATACGCCTGGTATCTTCAAGCCGCGCCGCCGGCTTGACCGCGCCATGGTGACTTCGGCCTGGGGCGGTGCGAGGGATGCCGATCTGATCGTGCTGCTGATCGACAGCGAGCGCGGCTTGCGCGGCGATGCCGAAGCCATCCTCGAAGGCCTCAAGGAAGTCCGGCAGCCGAAGATCCTGCTGCTCAACAAGATCGACCGCGTCAACCGTGAGGATCTGCTGGCGCTGGCCGCTGCCGCCAACGAGAAGATCGCTTTCGAGCGCACCTTCATGATATCAGCCGAAAACGGCTCCGGCTGCGACGACCTCATGGACTATCTGGCGAAAACGCTCCCGGAGGGGCCGTGGTATTATCCGGAAGACCAGATCTCCGATCTGCCGATGCGCCAGCTCGCGGCCGAGATCACCCGCGAGAAACTGTTTCTGCGCCTGCACCAGGAGCTTCCCTATGCCTCGCATGTCGAAACGGAGAAGTGGGAAGAGCGCAAGGACGGCTCGGTGCGCATCGAGCAGGTGATCTATCTCGAGCGCGACAGTCAGAAGAAGATCGCGCTCGGCAAGGGTGGTGAAACCATCAAGGCGATATCGACTGCGTCGCGCAAGGAATTGTCGGAGATCCTCGAACAGCCTGTCCATCTCTTTTTGTTCGTCAAGGTTCGCGAGAATTGGGGGGATGATCCCGAGCGGTTCCGCGAAATGGGTCTCGATTTTCCGAAATAAGCGTGGCAAGGATTTCATCGGGCTGGCGCCAGCCCTTTGTTTTCGCATAAAAAATTAGCCTCGCTCATGGAACAAATCCGTCGCTTGCGCATTCCTTGATGGACGGCGCGCCAACGTTGGCGCGCCGGTTTTGTGACGGCAAGGGCAAGTATGGCGACGTCGAGACCCATCAATTCTTTCAAGACCCCTTGCGAGCAATGTCCCTTGCGGCCGCTGCCGCATTTCAGGGAGTTCAGCCGTGATGAGTTGGAGTTCGTCTCGAGCTTCAAGAGGGGTGAGCTTGCCGTCGATGCCGGCTCGACCATCCTCGTCGAGGGCGCACATAGCGCTCATCTCTTCACGGTGCTCGCCGGCTGGGGCTTCCGCTACAAGATGCTGGAGGACGGACGCCGCCAGATTCTGAATTATATTATGCCGGGCGACCTGATCGGCCTGCAGGGAACGATCGCCGGCGAGATGCAGCATTCCGTCGAAGCGCTTTCGCCCGTTTCCCTTTGTGTCTTCGAGCGTGACAGGCTGATGACGCTTTACAACAAGCACGCCTCGCTCGCCTTCGACATTACCTGGATCGCCGCGCGCGAGGAGCGCATCCTGGATGAGCATCTCTTGAGCATCGGCCGTCGCACGGCGCTGGAACGAGCAGCCTACCTGATCGCTTTCCTGTTTGAGCGCGGCCGGAAGCTGAATATCTTCAACGGCCGAAAATTCATCCCCATCACCCAGCAGCACATTGCCGACACGCTCGGTCTTTCCATCGTTCATACCAACAAAACCTTGAAAAAGCTCAGCGAACGTGGGTTGATCCGCTGGCAGGAGCGTGGCTGCGAGGTGCTGAACGGCGAGGAATTGATGGCGATCGCCGGCTGGGAAGGGCTCGGAGAGGGCAAACGCCCGTTCATCTAAGGCATGTCGCGCAAAGCAGCGGTTTGCGATAACGGCATGAGTTGGAAATATAGAGCTAAAGCGCGAGGAGCGTATCTGAAGGATTGCGACCCGCTTTAGAGCATTCCTCATTTCTCCCGGGTGACGGATATGCTCCGTCTTGTTTGGCGCAATTCCGGACGCCAACCACTGCGCAATTATACTGGAATTGCTCTCCAGCGCCGCGCGTCCTTTCGAGACGCCGCAAAGGACGCTGTAGCACTTTGAATGGCTGCACAAATATGCCGTAGCCAACCGGCCGGCTTATGTCTTTTTTAAATGCGCATTAGCAGCACGGAAAATAAAGTGAGCCGTCAACTTTCCTCCGATTTTGATTCTTATCGACCGGGCAGAAAAATGGTTTATTCAGAAAAGGTGGCGGAATTCACCGATAGCGTGGCATGCGGGGCACCGGAGGGCAATGATGTTGGCGAAACGGCCGGGGCGCTGCGACAGGCGCCCGACGGGGGGCATCGAATCATGAGCGCAATCCGTGTTCTGGTTCTTGAAGACAGTTTGATCATCGCGATGGAGGCGGAGGATATTCTGCGCCTGGCCGGCGTCGAGAGTATCGATATCGTCGGCAGTGTGGAACAGGCGAGGGCCGCCATTGCTGCGGAGACGTATGATTTCGCCCTTCTCGACGTCAATCTCGGCGAGGGCATGAGTTTCGGATTTGCCCGCCATCTTCTCGATATCGGCATCCCCTTCGGCTTCGTCAGTGGCTATTCCGATACCGGCGATTTCCCGCCCGACCTGCAACAGATACCGCTTCTGGTAAAGCCGTTCGACGAAACGGCGATGCGGGAATTCCTGCAGAGGCTTTTCCCGGCTGTAGCCTGACACGGTCCGTGACAGAATCCAGTCCTTGCTGACGGCGCCGCGCGTCTTTCAGACGTGCAAAGGACGCTGTAACGCCTTGAATTATGCAGTAGGATGGATTCGTCACCCGCAGGGACTTCTTTCGATGCAATGGCAGGACCAGGCGATCATTCTGGGCGTCAAGCGCCACGGCGAGACGAGCGTCATTGCCGAGGTGATGACGCGTGATCGCGGCCGCCATCTCGGCCTGGTGCGTTCCGGCCGCTCGCGCGCCATGCAGCCGGTGCTGCAGGCGGGCAATGCCGTGGAGGTCAACTGGCGTGCCCGGCTTGACGAACATCTCGGTGAATTCCGCGTCGAGCCGGTGACACTGCGCGCCGCCCGCCTGATGGAAACGGCGACCGCCGTCTACGGTGTCCAGGCGATGGGCGCGCTGCTGCGGCTGCTGCCGGAGCGTGACCCGCATCCACACCTCTTCGATGCGCTGGAGGTCATCCTCGATCACCTGCATAATCCGGCCGATGCCGGCGAACTCTTCGTGCGTTTCGAGCTTGCTGTGCTGAATGATCTCGGCTTCGGCCTCGATCTTGCCGAATGCGCTGCGACCGGCGCCCGTTCCGATCTCGTCTATGTCTCGCCGAAATCTGGCCGCGCCGTCAGCCGCACCGCGGGCGAGCCCTGGGCGGACAAAATGCTGCTCCTGCCGCCGTTCCTCAGCATCGAAGGCAATCATGCAGCCGACTTTGATAGTCTCTCGGCTGCATTCCGCCTGACAGGGTTCTTCCTGCATCGTCATGTCTACGAGCCGCGCGGCATCGAGGCGGCAGCTGCCCGCGACGGTTTCGTTCAGGCGGCGCTCAAGGCGCTTAATCCAGCCTTGCGGACGCTTTCCGGCCCGAACGGTATTTCCGCCTGACCTCGTTTTTTACGGGTGCAAAACATCCTCCGGATTTGGCGGTTTACCTGCTGATGAGCGCTTCCTATGTCTTCACAGGATTGCCAATCAAGGAGGACCCCATGCTGACCAAGACCGCATCACCGACGACGATCACGCTCTGGAACGGCCGCGAAATTCCGCGTCTCGGCATGGGATGCTGGGCGATCGGCGGCCCCTTCTTCGCCGGCGACACGCCGCTCGGCTGGGGCGATGTCGACGACGATGAATCCGTGGAGGCGATCGACCGTGCCACCGAACTCGGCATCCGCTTCTTCGACACGGCCTCGAACTACGGCGCCGGCCACTCGGAGGAAGTGCTCGGCCGGGCGATCGGTAATCGCGACGATGTCGTCATCGCTACCAAGTTCGGCTTCGCCACCGATCCGGCAAACAAGCAGGCAACCGGCGCCTTTGCCGACGAGGCCTTCATCCGCCGTTCGGTCGAGACCTCGTTGCGCCGCCTCAAGCGCGATCGCCTCGATCTCCTGCAGTTCCACCTCAATGATTTTCCGATGGATCAATCGGATGCCGTCTTCGATACGCTGGAGGCGCTTCGCACCGAAGGCAAGATCGATGCGTTCGGCTGGAGTACCGATTTTCCGGATCGTGCCGCCCGTCATGTCGGCCGACAGGGCTATGTCTCGATCCAGCATACGATGAATGTTTTCGAACCGGTGCCGGAGATGATCTCGGTGATCGAGGGGAAGGGCCTGATCTCCATCAATCGTGGCCCACTGGCGATGGGGCTGCTGACCGGCAAGTTCACCGCCGACAAAGCGGTGGGCGCGGGGGATGTCCGCGGTGCTGCCCTCGATTGGATGGTCTATTTCAAGGATGGACGTATGGCCCCGGAATTCGCCGCGAGGCTCGATGCCGTCCGCGATCTCCTGACGTCAGGCAGCCGCACGCTGACGCAGGGCGCGCTTGCCTGGCTCTGGGCACGCTCGCCGCGCACCCTTCCCATTCCGGGCTTCCGCACCGTCGCTCAGGTGGAGGAAAATGCTGGCGCGCTGGAGAAGGGACCACTGCCAGCCGATGTCATGGCGGGGATCGATGCCGCGCTCGATCGCTTCTGAGGGTTTTAATGCATGTCGCCCAAAAAGCATGCTTTTGGGCGACATGCATAAGTCAAAGACTCAAAGCGCATCGGATGAATCCGGTTTGAAGCGATGCCCTTCAGGCTGCGGCTCGACGTTTGAGCGCCCAGCCTTCCGGCCGCTCTTCAACGATGTTGACGGTGTCACCGATCGTGACCTTGCCGTTGCCGCGCGGCGTGACGTTCCAGCCGAAAAGCGGGCCGGGCACGCGCCTGTCGGCGGACATGCGGATGCGGCCCATGGCCGGCATTGGGTTTGGTCCCTCGCGGGACCCGGTCAACTGGTCTTGAGTCGTCATGATGCAGCGGGAGCAGGGTTTGACGAGATCGAAGCGGATGCCGGCGATCTCGATCGCCGCCCAGCGGTCCTCCGGCCAGGCCTCGTCGGTATCGATGACGATGTTCGGACGGAAGCGTTCCATGCCGACACTGCCTTCGCCATGGGCGGCGAGATCGGCATTCAATGCCTTCAGCGAGCCCGTCGTCGTCACCAGGATCTGATAACCGTCGGTAAAGGTGACGGGCGTGGCTTCGCCGGCCCATTCAGCATTTGCCGTCCGCCGTGCCTGGCCGTCGAAGAAGACTAGGCGCACCTCGCGGCCAAGCCATTCGGAAAGCTGCCGGTTGCTCTCCGGATCGGCGACGGCGGCGCTGACGGCAGATTTCCACACGGTCACATCCATGCGGTTTTCGGGCTGAGGCGGTGTTACCGATATGTCCGTTTTCCCCTGCATCAGCAGCCGAAAGGCGGTCGCCTCCGGTCGTACCTCGATGCGTGCGAGGTCGGGCAACTCGCGCTGGGTGATGAAGTGCCCTTGGGCATCGGTGATCATCGCCCGCCGGTCGCCGGGAAGCCCATAGGCGTCAATGTCGGCGGCCGGCAGCGCAATGCCGCGGGCGCTCTTGAGCGGGTAGATGAAGAGGTCGCTGACACGCATCTTGTGCTCCTAGATTTCGTCCATGAAGGCCGAGAGGAAGTCGCGCAGGCTTTTATCACGCGCGGCGGCCAGCCTGCGGCCGGTCTCGGTCTGGAAACCTTCCGCCAGTTTGAACAGCTTCGTCTGGAAATGGTCAATGGCATAACGCTTATCATCAAGCGGGCGGTCCGCTGCCGCCGAGTCGAATGGATCGTAGAGCCCGGATCCCAGTCGCCCGGCGATATAGAAGCAGCGGGCGGCGCCGACCATGCCGATCGCGTCCAGCCGGTCGGCATCCTGCAGGATCTTCGCCTCCAGCGTTTGCGGTGCCACCCCGGCGGAGAAACTGTGTGCAGTGATTGCGTGGGCCGCGGCTTCGACATCCGCCTCGCTCCAGCCGAGTTCCGCCAGGATCGCCGATGCCTTCTGCGCCGCCAAAGCCGATGCTTTTGCCCGCAGCGGCGAATTCTTCTCGACGGCGACGCAGTCATGCAGCAGCACGGAAGCGGCAAGAACCCGCCCGTCGCCGCCTTCTCCCGCATGGATGCGCATGGCATTTCTGAAGACGCGCAGAATATGGGCAAGGTCGTGCGAGCCGTCGTCGCCATCGGCCGCATGCGCAATCAGCGCCGCCGCAAGCGTTTCGTGTGGGGAGAAGGCTTCAGCCGCGAACATAGCGCCACCTGTCATGAGGAAGATCGTTTTCCGCCGATAGGGCATCGGCGCGGAATTGAATGCGGGCGGTAAAAGGATGCGACAACGAAGATCTCAGGAGTCGCAGCCGATTTTGTAGCGGCTTGCCATGCGAGTCGCAATCGAGGGGGATCTCAGTGCTTGGCTCCAGGAAGTTGGGTCACGCCGCCGTTCTTCGGCGGCAGGGAGAGAAGATGGGGCACGTCACGCGCCGGTCGCGGCGGACTGATGTGATAGCCCTGGATCTCGTCGCATTCCTCGCATTCGAGCAGCGCCAGCTGCGCGGCCGTCTCGACGCCCTCGACGGTGACGCGCATGCCGAGCGCATCGCCGAGCAGGATGATCGCATGCATGATCGCATGCGCTTCCTTGTTGTCGACGATGTCGTTGACGAAGGACTTGTCGATCTTGATCTTGTCGAAGGGGAAGCTCGAGAGATAGCTCAGTGAGGAATAGCCGGTTCCGAAATCGTCCATCGAGATGCGGATGCCGCGCTCCTTCAGGGCATGCAGGATCGGCAGCACTTCGCTGAGATTTTCCATCAGCACGCTCTCGGTGATTTCGAGTTCAAGCCGCGACGGCGACAGCGCGGCGGCGGCAAGTGCCTCGCTGACATCTCGCGTCAGGTCGCTGCTGCTGAATTGGATTGCCGAAACGTTGACGGCGATCTTGATGCCCTCCGGCCATTGCGCTGCATCGTTGCAGGCCCGACGCAAAACCCAACGGCCGATATCGACGACGAGGCCGACCTCCTCTGCCAGCGGAATGAAATCCATCGGCGGAACGCGGCCTCGGACCGGATGGTTCCAGCGGATCAACGCTTCGAAGCCGCAGATACGTCGCTGCGAGAGGTCATAGAGCGGCTGATAATGCAGCTCGAATTCCTCTTTCTCAACGGCTGCTCGGAGGTCTGCCTCCAGCGCGTGTCGCAACTGCATCTGCGCTTCCATCTCACTGGCGAAGAAACGCTCGCGTTTGCGCCCGTCCGCCTTGGCATGTGACAGCGCCACGCCGGCATTTTTCAGCAGGATATCGGTTTCTTCGCCATCTCCAGGGGCGATTGCGATGCCCATGGAGACGCTGAGCTCCAGCTGTTTCTCGCCGTGGAGGAATGGCGCGGAAAGCTCGCGGCGGATCTGCTCGGCAAGCGCCGTCACGTTCCGCGGCTGCTGCTTGCCCGTCTGCAGGATGGCGAATTCGTCCGAGCCGAGGCGCGCCAGGGTGTTTTCCGAACCGGCCGAGGCTCGGATGCGCTCGGCGACCTGCTGCAGGATTTTGTCGCCGGCCGAAACGCCCATCGTGTTGTTGATCGATTTGAAACCGTCGAGATTGAGGTGAACGAGGGCAATCTGCTGATCTGGCCTGCGCTCTGCGAGTGTCGCATCGACCTGCTCGCGGAAATGGATGCGGTTCGGAAGGCCGGTCAGCGGGTCGTGGTGGGCGAGATAGGTGATGCGTTCGGCTGCCCTTCGATCCTCGGTAATGTCGGCGTGAATGGAAATGTTGCTGCCGTCGGAAAGGATGGTCACCATGCTCTGGATGATGCGGCCATCGTCCATCAACCATTCGCGCCGACGGAGACTACTGCTTCTTGTGGTTGCGGAGGAATGTCGTCCGGTCCGCCGGCCGGGTTTGTTGCTGGCGCTCTCGGTGCCGCGCATTTTGGCCGTGAGATCGGCGATTGTCGCGCCGGCAACGACATCTTCGTCCGTCAGGTCGAAGAGCTGACGGAAGCGGATGTTGGAAAGCGTCAGCCGCTGGTCGGCGTCGAAGACGCTGAGACCGAGCGGCAGGTTGTTGAGAATGACTTCGAAGAGTTTTTTCTGTCCGTCGAACGCCTGGCTAAGGGCTGATATATTGCCTCTCAGCGCATGGTTTTCCCTCAGCAGCGTTTCCGCGCTTCTCTCGATTTCGTCATAGTCGCTTTCATGGACGCGATAGGTCGCGATCACAAGATCCATCAGGCGCTGCGCATCGATCGATCCATCGGCGGTGACGGCCTCGGTGCATTGCCGCCAGAAGAGCGCTTCAGCTTTCATGTGCAGGCGTCTCTCGGGACGACAGCGGAGGAAAGCGTCCTCGTTTGATGAACGTGCCTCATTTCGCCGGACATGAAAGACCTTTCTAAAATGAATACAGAGGTTGATTTTTTATAAGCTGGACGCCTGCTAGTGATGCGTGATGTCCATTTTGTATGGGCCGGATTAATATTCGGTTGCAGTGCAGCAGCGACGTCTCTCCGTTAGACGTTTGTTTTATATGTGAAAAATAGCTGAAATACGCAGGAAAACGACCCTCTGACACTGGCGGAGGCCTGCGCTCAGGCGTTCCGTTTACTTTTGTCAATCATCGTTAATGAGAAGTTAACAACTTATTGACGCACTGCGCAAATCAGTTTAACCACCGAGTCAACAGTGACTTTCCAACGTTCGTATTGCGTACAAACACCACCGGCAGAAGGCGGTGAATGGAGGTTTGTATGACCAGCACCACATCCGTTTCAGACACCTCATACGCATATCTGGCGACGCTTTCGCGGCTCGATGCCAATGGCGACGGCGTACTAAGCCGCGGCGAACGTGCCGCCGATGAGAAGCCCGGCATCATCAAGGAACTCCTGGAAGACGATAATGCCAGCGACACGCAGCCGAAATTTTCCGGCAGCCTGATTGCGCTGATGATGGACACCCGTGACAGCGGCAGTGCAAGCAGCATCGCCGTTCCCTATCCGCTGCAGCAGGCCGCGCCGACATCAGGCGATCAGTCCGACGATCTCTACCGCAAGACCTACGGTCAATTCGATTTCGACGCCGTCGCCTGAGCGGCGTCTCAATTCGAGAGATCTGCAAGCCGGCCGGTTGGCCGGCTTTTCTCGTTCGATATTCCTGCGCATAACCCGAAAATCGGAGTGATTTTCGGAAAGGATTATGCGCCACGCAAAGTGCTGGAGCGTCCTTAGCGCGTCCTATCGGACGCGCGGCTCAGGAACACCTTCCGGTTTGACACGTTCAGAAGGACAACCGGACGCAAGGAGATCTCCATGAAAGCCATGCGCATTATCGCCACCTTGAGCCTGCTTGCGGTTGCATTGCAGGCAGGCGCTCAGGACAAGCAAACGGCGGTCGCCAATTTCGTCGGCAAGGACGGCAAGGAGGACGGTCGCGCGCAACTGACGGCTGCCGCCAATGGCGGCGTCCTGATCGAAGTCGAGATATCGGGATTGCCGGCGAACAAATGGGTGGCGTTCCATGTTCATGAGACCGGCCGCTGCGACGCCGAAACCCATCACGAATCAGCGGGCGGTCACTTCAACCCTGATAAGGCCGAGCATGGCATCCTTGCCGCCAAGGGACCGCACGCCGGCGACATGCCCAATCAATATGTCGGGCAGGACGGCAGGTTGCGGGCACAGATCTTCGACAGCATGGTCACGCTCGACGGCAAGACTGACGGCATTCGCGGTCGCGCATTGATGGTGCACGCCAATTCGGATGATTATCGCAGCCAGCCTTCGGGTGATGCCGGGGAAAGACTCTCCTGCGGCGTCATCCAATAGGCTACGGCGCAATTCTTAGATCGGCATCGATTTAGGGACAAAATTAACAATTCAAACTGCACAGCGCCACGGGTCTTAAAAAGATCGGTGGCGCTGCAATGTCTTACTGACGCGTCGGCGTCGGTTTTTCGGCCGTCGCCTTGCCGTTGGACTTTTTTGCCGGCGCGGCATCTGAAGCATCCGGCACGGCGTCAGGATTGTCATCGAAGGCGAGTTTCACGCGTTTCACCATGTCACGGCTGACCAGCCACCAGTCACCTGTCTTTGCCCAGTAGCGCAGCGCGACGGAGATCGTGCCATCACCGAGGCTGTCGATGAAGACGCTGGGCGCCGGTGACGTCAGCACCCTGGAGTCGGCTTTAGCAAGGTTCATCAGCGTCTCCATTGCCAGATCGATGTCATCCTCATAGGCGACGCTGATTTTCAGCTCGTTCCGCCGGGTGGGCTCGCGGGTGAAATTGGTAATGGGCGTGTTCCAGAGCGTCGAATTCGGCGCCAACCGGTAGAGCCCGTCGCCGGTTTTGAGCTCGGTTGCAAACAATCCGATTTCGCGCACCGTGCCGGCCACGCTGCTGGTCTCGATATATTCACCGACGCGGAAAGGCCTGAGGATCAGCAGCATAATGCCGGCGGCGATATTCTGCAGCGTCCCTTGCAGCGCTAGTCCGATCGCCAGGCCCGCTGCGCCGAGGGTTGCTATGATCGAGGCGGTCTGGACGCCGAATTGACCGAGGACGGTGATGAACACCAGGATGAGCAGCGCATAGCGCAGCACATTGGTGAAGAAACGCGCCAGCGTCTCGTCGATGCCATGAACGCGCGACAGGCCTTCATAGGCCCAGCGGCTGGTAAAGCCGGCCAGCGCCCAGCCAAGAACGAGCAGGATCACCGCCCCGAGGACGGAGAAGGAATATTGCACCGCAAGCGCGCTTGCCTGGCTGAGTGCCGTTTGCGTGGCGAGGAGGACATCGGCTGCCTGTTGTTCCATGATCTGGCCCTGTCGATTGTGCGTGGTCGGGGGCTAGATGGAGCGGCTGGCGGCAGCGTCAATCGCCAACGGCGTCCCGGATCGCAAGCACGAAGGGCGCATTGCCGTCGGCATCCGCACCACGTCCGATTGCCCGTACCGCCGCGACCA
Organism: Rhizobium sp. PRIMUS64; assembly: GCF_023006465.1. Taxonomy (NCBI): domain Bacteria; kingdom Pseudomonadati; phylum Pseudomonadota; class Alphaproteobacteria; order Hyphomicrobiales; family Rhizobiaceae; genus Rhizobium; species Rhizobium sp. PRIMUS64. Next base: position 38,978 of record NZ_JALBGX010000062.1, read on the forward strand.
GCCGGCCGCTGCGGCCGAGCAGCGCGTCACCGATCTCGATCAGCCGGGCGTTGGGCGTCGCGAAAGGTGAGGCGGCTCGGAGTCGGCGAGCAAGCGTTTCATCGCTCTGATCCGGCGCCAGCGACAGCGCGGCGATGAGGGCTGCGGCCGGTGATCGCGACACGCCCATCCAGCAATGAATGAGCAGCGGCGTCTCTTGCTGCCACGATGCGGCAAAGTCGATAATCCCGCGGATATGCGTCTCGTCAGGTGCCACGAGATCGCCGGTGCCCTTGAAGACGATATCGTTCATACCAAGTGTCAGATGACGTTCGGCCGCAATCACGCCCGGCCGGTGAAAGGCCTGATTCTTGGCGATCAGGCTGATCATATCGCGCGCCTTATGGCGCACCGCCATTTCCGCGATGCGCGACAGCGGCGAGACGACGATGAAGCTCACGATACCATCCCCCGCTCGGCCTCGATCGCCGCGAAGCGCGCGCAGAACAATCGCTGCGCTTCGAGCGCAGGCAGGGGCTCGATCATCAGCATGTCCTTACTGATGCCGCGCGGCTGGCCGAAGAATTTCTGCGCCTCGGCGGGTGTGAAACCGGCAAGCACGGTCGCCTCGAAATAGGCGGCGATGGTGTCGGCCTTCTTGATCCGGTCCTTGAGGTCGCGCGAGGGATGCGGCGGTAGGCCGAAGCGCAGGTGCACGGCCGCCTCCAGCCGCTTTTCCACCGTCTTGTAGCCGCCGCCGACCACCGATTTGAACGGCGAGATCATGTCGCCGATCACATATTCGGGTGCGTCGTGCAGCAGCGCCATCAGGCACTCCTGCGGCCGCGCATCGTTGAAGCGGCGGAAGATATCCTCGACGACGAGACTGTGTTGCGCCACCGAAAAAGCATGATCGCCAGAGGTCTGGCCGTTCCACCGGGCAACCCGCGCAAGCCCATGGGCGATGTCGATGAGTTCGATATCGAGCGGCGAGGGGTCGAGCAGATCGAGCCTGCGCCCGGACAGCATGCGTTGCCAGGCACGCGGAGCTTTCGTCGTTGTCACGCGCTGGCCTCGTCGCCGCTTGTGGGAAAGACAAGGCCGGACCATGCCGGCAGGACGAGGGAAACGGGCGTTTCGCCGGCGAGCAGCGGCGTACCTGCCGCCAT
>NZ_JALBGX010000063.1:0-40085 GCF_023006465.1 Rhizobium sp. PRIMUS64
GGACGGCCGCCGCCGCTTCGTCGCCGGCGCCATCGGGCCGACCAACCGCACCGCCTCGATCTCGCCCGACGTCAACAATCCGGGTTTCCGCGCCGTCACCTTCGACGATCTGCGTTCCGCTTATGGCGAGCAGATCGACGGGCTGATCGACGGCGGCGCCGACATCATCCTCATCGAGACGATCTTCGACACGCTGAACGCCAAGGCGGCGATCTTCGCTTGCGAGGAGCGCTTCGAGGCCAAGGGCGTGCGCCTGCCCGTGATGATCTCGGGCACGATCACCGACCTTTCCGGCCGCACGCTGTCTGGCCAGACGCCATCGGCCTTCTGGAATTCCGTGCGCCACGCCAATCCCTTCACGATCGGGCTCAATTGCGCGCTCGGCGCCAATGCGATGCGTCCGCACCTGCAGGAGCTTTCGGGTGTTGCCGACACCTTCATCTGCGCCTATCCGAATGCCGGCCTGCCGAACGAATTCGGCCAGTATGACGAAACGCCGGAGCTGATGGCGGCGCAGATCGACAGCTTCGCCCGCGAGGGCCTGGTCAATATCGTCGGCGGCTGCTGCGGCTCGACGCCGGAGCATATCAAGGCGATCGCCGAGACCGTTGCCAAGTACAAGCCGCGGCCGATTCCCGAGCATCGACCCTTCATGTCGCTGTCGGGTCTCGAACCCTTCGAACTGACGAAGGACATTCCCTTCGTCAATGTCGGCGAGCGCACCAACGTCACCGGCTCGGCCCGCTTCCGCAAACTGATCACCAACGCCGATTTCACCGCAGCGCTCGATGTCGCCCGCGACCAGGTCGAGAACGGGGCGCAGGTGATCGACATCAACATGGACGAGGGGCTGATCGATTCCGAAAAGGCGATGGTCGAGTTCCTCAACCTGATCGCCGCCGAGCCTGACATCGCCCGTGTGCCTGTCATGATCGACTCGTCGAAGTTCTCGATCATCGAATCCGGCCTGAAGCGCGTCCAGGGCAAGCCGATCGTCAACTCGATCTCGCTGAAGGAAGGCGAGGAGAACTTCCTCGCCCAGGCGCGGCTGCTGCACAATTACGGTGCCGCCGTCGTCGTCATGGCCTTCGATGAGACGGGGCAAGCGGACAGCTACGAGCGCAAGGTGGATATCTGCACGCGCGCCTACAAGCTGCTGACCGAGAAGATCGGCTACCCGCCCGAGGACATCATCTTCGATCCGAACATCTTCGCGGTCGCCACCGGCATCGAAGAGCACAATAATTACGGCGTCGATTTCATCGAGGCGACTCGGACGATCCGCGAGCGCATGCCGCTGGTGCATATTTCGGGCGGCGTCTCCAACCTGTCCTTCTCGTTCCGCGGCAACGAGCCGGTGCGCGAGGCGATGCATGCCGTGTTCCTCTACCACGCCATCCAGGCTGGCATGGACATGGGCATCGTCAATGCCGGCCAGCTTGCCGTCTACGACAATATCGATCCCGAACTGCGCCAGGCCTGCGAGGACGTGGTGCTGAACCGCCGCCCCGACGGCACCGAGCGGCTGCTCGAAGTGGCCGAGCGTTTCCGTGGCGCCGGTGCCAGGGAAGGCCGTGTCCAGGATCTCTCCTGGCGCGAATGGAGCGTCGAGAAGCGTCTCGAACACGCGCTGGTCAACGGCATCACCGAATATATCGAGGCCGATACCGAAGAGGCGCGCCAGCAGGCCGCCCGGCCGCTGCACGTCATCGAGGGGCCGCTGATGGCCGGCATGAATGTCGTCGGCGACCTTTTCGGCTCGGGCAAGATGTTCCTGCCGCAGGTGGTCAAGTCGGCGCGCGTGATGAAGCAGGCGGTGGCCGTGCTGCTGCCCTACATGGAAGAGGAAAAGCGCCTCAACGGCGGCGATGAACGCCGGTCGGCCGGCAAGATCCTGATGGCGACGGTCAAGGGCGACGTGCACGATATCGGCAAGAACATTGTTGGCGTCGTGCTTGCCTGCAACAATTACGAGATCGTCGACCTCGGCGTCATGGTGCCGGCGACGAAGATCCTCGAAACGGCCATTGCCGAAAAGGTCGACGTCATCGGCCTTTCCGGCCTGATCACGCCGTCGCTTGACGAGATGGTGCATGTTGCCGCCGAGATGGAGCGGCAGGGTTTCGAGATCCCGCTTTTGATCGGCGGGGCGACGACCAGCCGCGTGCATACGGCCGTGAAGATCCATCCGGGCTACAACAAGGGACAGACGGTCTACGTCACCGATGCGAGCCGCGCCGTCGGCGTTGTTTCGGCGCTGCTGTCGCCGGAGACACGGCAGAACTATGTCGACGATATAAGAGCCGAATATGCCAAGGTGGCGGCCGCCCATGCGCGCAGCGAGGCCGAGAAAGTGCGCCTGCCGTTGCCCCGGGCTCGCGAGAATGCCCACAAGATCGACTGGTCTGCCTACCAGCCGGTGAAGCCGCAATTTTTCGGCACGCGGGTGTTCGAGGATTACGATCTGGCCGAGCTTGCCAAATACATCGACTGGACGCCGTTCTTCCAGACTTGGGAACTGCGCGGTCGTTACCCCGCCATTCTGGAAGACGAGAAGCAGGGCGAGGCAGCCCGCGCGCTCTGGGCGGATGCGCAGGCCATGCTCAAGAAGATCATCGACGAAAAGTGGTTCCGTCCGCGCGCCGTCATCGGCTTCTGGCCGGCCGGCGCCGTCGGCGACGATATCCAGTTGTTCACGGACGAGAGCCGGAAACAGGAGCTTGAGACCTTCTATACGCTGCGCCAGCAGCTTTCGAAGCGGGACGGGCGGCCGAACGTGGCGCTCTCCGACTTCGTCGCGCCTGTCACAAGCGGTGTTCAGGATTATGTTGGCGGCTTCGTGGTGACGGCGGGTATCGAGGAAATCGCCATCGCCGAGCGTTTCGAACGGGCGAACGACGATTATTCGTCGATCCTCGTCAAGGCGTTGGCCGACCGCTTCGCTGAAGCTTTTGCCGAGCGCATGCATGAGCAGGTGCGACGCGAATACTGGGGCTATGCCAAGGACGAGACGCTCAGCAAGGAGGATCTCATCACCGAAGCCTATGCCGGCATCCGCCCGGCGCCCGGTTATCCCGCCCAGCCTGACCACACCGAAAAGGCAACGCTGTTCAAGCTGCTCGACGCTGAAAAGGCGGCCGGCGTGAAGCTGACGGAGAGCTATGCGATGTGGCCGGGCTCCTCGGTCTCCGGCCTCTATATCGGCCATCCCGACTCCTATTATTTCGGCGTCGCCAAGGTGGAGCGCGATCAGGTGGAAGACTATGCGGCCCGCAAGGGTATGGAGGTCTCCGAAGTCGAGCGCTGGCTCGGACCGGTGCTGAACTACGTGCCGCGCAAGGTCGAAACCGAGATCGAGGATGCGGCGTAACCAGCCGTTTGGCGTCGTCCGCTGATAAAGTGATTCAAGAAATGATGGAGCCGGAAAGTGATTCACTTTCCGGCTCCATGCTTTTGAAAATCAAGAAGATTATTCCTTGGAGCCGATGCTGTCGGCTTTGCGGTTCAAGTCACCGCGATCGTCAACTCCGCGACGAAATCATAGGCGTCGCCGCGATAGAGCGAGCGGGTGAATTCGACGGCGCGGCCGGAGCCGAGATAGGAGATACGCTCGATCGACAGGCCGGCCGCACCCACGGAGACGCCGAGAAGCTGGGCGTCGGCTTCCTTCATGTTGGTCGCCGAGATGCGCTGCACGGCGCGCACGGGGCGAACCTGGAGGCGTTCGAGTTCGGCATAGAGTGAATTGGTGACGGCTGAGGGATCGGGCAGGAATTCGCCGGAAACGCTAGCGTTCTCGATCGCCAGCGGCTGGTCGTCGGCGATGCGCAGGCGGGAGAGGCGCGAAACCTTGACGTCGGTACCGAGGCCAAGGATCATCATCTCGTCGGGCGAGGGGGTGTGGATGCCCTTGTGCAGCCATTCGGAGCGGGAGGACATGCCGCGGCGCGCCATATCCTCAGTAAAGGAGGTGAGCTGCGACAGGCGTTGCTCGACCTTGGAGACCGGCTTGGCGACGAAGGTGCCCGAGCCGTGGCGGCGCACCAGCAGGCCGTCGGCGACAAGATCGTCGATCGCCTTTCGCACGGTGACGCGGCTGACGGCGGCGAATTCGGCGATGTCACGTTCCGGCGGCAGCGCATCGCCGTGGCCGAGCGTGCCGGTGCGCACGGCCTCTTCGAGCATGCGGCGCAGCTTGACGTAGAGCGGGCCGGTGCCGGCAGCCTGCAGGCGCTCCAGGGACAGGATGGTAGCGAGGTCGTCGCTCATGCCGCACCTCTCTGTCGGTCGTTCAGGAGCTTCACCGCAAGTTCCACTGCGCCGTGCAAGGCATCGTTCTTCGGTCTGGCAAGCAGCGGCCTGTAGCGTTCGGAAAGCCAGGGTTCATAGGCTTCGGCAAGACCTCCGAGCAGGCAGATCGACGGGCATTCGGGCCAGAGCAGCGCGTCGAGGCTTTCCCCGATCGCCGTTGCGGCATCCGTGACGATGCCGACCGCGACGGCATCGCCCTTGGCCGCATGTTGGAAGACGATCGGTGCGTAGCCGGCAAAGTCCTTCGGTCTTGCCGAATGCGCGAATTCGACGATGCGCTCCGGATCATTGCCGTATTCGGCCATGACCGCTTCGGTGATCGGCGATGCCGGGCGCACTCCGTCATGGGCGAGCAGCGATCGTTCCAGGAGGTCGCGACCGAGGCGGGCGCCGCTTGCCTGGTCGCCGACGACGAAACCCCAGCCGCCGATGCCATTCAGTCGGCCATCCCTACGGGCGTTATAGACCGAGCCGGTGCCGAAGGCGCCGACGATGCCGTCGGCATCGCCGAGCGCGCCCTGCAGCGCGATCAGCGCATCGGTGACGACGCGGCCTTCGGCAAAGGGCAGGGCCTTTTCGATTCGCCTGCCGTAATCCCCGACATTGGCGCCTGCGACGCCGACGACGGCTGCGACGGAGGAAATGGTTTCTGCAGCAAGCCCGGCATCGCGCAGCGCCTGCCGGGCGGATTCAACGATATTGAGAAGAGAGTTTTCGAGATCCGACAGAATGTTGGCAGGGCCTGATTTGCCGCGGCCGATGATATTGCCGTTTCTGTCCGCGACCGCGGCTCGGCAGCTCGTTCCGCCGCCGTCTATGCCGATTGCAAGCTCCGTCATCGGGCCTCCGAATATGCCGTTCCCCATGTTTTTTAATACAATACCAAAAAAATACCATTTACCAAGTGGGAATGAAGGAGAAAATCAATCTTTTTATCTTATTGATTTTGCTTTATAAAATTTTTTAATGAATTTTTGGCAGCGAAAAAGTTAAATTCGGCTGGACAATTGGTATTTTTTTGGCCTTAATTCGATCAAAGGGAACAGCGTTTCGAAGCCCACGAAATCCGGCAGTAAAGCCAAGCCGGAACCGCTTCGAGGATGATTGCAAGGACACCTGCCGGCCCGTGTGGCCAGTGGTTGAGTTCAGGCATCCATCGGCTTTCCCTCGTCATTTCGCCACGCCCGGTGCAGGCCACCGGGAAGGCGCGCACTTCCGGCCGCAGGCGATCCGCCTTTGCGTCCACGAGCTTTCGGGGCCGGCAGTCGCTGGCGGTCCTCCAAGGGGCATTGGGGTGTTTCCTCAGACACGCCAATTGCTTGTTTCAGATCGAAAAACGGCGCCTTCGGCGCCTGACAACAGGAGAGGGAAATGAAAAACACTGCTCTGAAAAGCTTGCTGCTTGCCTCTAGCCTGCTGACGCCGGCAGGTCTCGTCCATGCCGCCGACGTCACGCTGACGCTCGAAAGCTGGCGTAACGACGACCTGCAGATCTGGCAGGAAAAGATCATTCCGGCGTTCGAAGCCAAGAACCCGGGCATCAAGATCGTCTTCTCGCCGACCGCGCCGACCGAATACAATGCTTCGCTGAACGCCAAGCTCGATGCCGGTTCCGCAGGCGACATCATCACCTGCCGTCCGTTCACCTCGCTCGAGCTCTTCAACAAGAAACAGCTCGTCGACATCACCAGCCTGCCGGGCATGGAGAACTTCTCTCCGGTCGCCAAGGCCGCCTGGGCGACCGACGATGGCAAGTCGACCTTCTGCGTGCCGATGGCATCGGTCATCCACGGTTTCATCTATAACAAGGATGCCTTCGATAAGCTCGGCATCTCCGTGCCGAAGACGCAGGACGAGTTCTACGCAGCGCTCGACAAGATCAAGGCCGACGGCACCTACATCCCGCTCGCCATGGGCACCAAGGATCTCTGGGAGGCCGCCACCATGGGCTACCAGAATATCGGCCCGAACTACTGGAAGGGTGAGGAAGGCCGTAAGGCCTTGATCGAAGGCAAGCAGAAGCTGACCGACGCCGAATGGGTCAAGCCCTATGAAGAGCTTGCCAAGTGGAAGCCCTATCTCGGCGACGGTTTCGAAGCCCAGACCTATTCGGACAGCCAGAATCTCTTCACGCTCGGCCGTGCCGCCATCTACCCGGCCGGTTCGTGGGAAATCTCGCTGTTCAACAGCCAGGCCCAGTTCAAGATGGGCGCCTTCCCGCCGCCGGTTCCGAAGGCCGGTGACACCGGCTACATCTCCGACCATCCGGACATCGGCGTCGCCTTGAACGCGAAGAGCACACATGCCGAGGAAGCCAAGAAGTTCCTCAGTTGGGTTGCTTCGCCTGAGTTCGCCGACATCTATGCGAACTCGCTGCCGGGCTTCTTCAGCCTGAACTCCACCCCGGTCAAGATGTCCGATCCGCTCGCTCAGGAGTTCGTCTCCTGGCGCGGCCCGTACAAGTCGACCATGCGCTCGACCTATCAGATCCTGTCGCGCGGCACGCCGAACCTCGAAAACGAGACCTGGGTCGAATCGGCCAATGTGATCAACGGCACGGATACGCCTGCGGTTGCTGCCGAAAAGCTCCAGAAGGGCCTCGACAGCTGGTACAAGCCGGCCAAGTGATGTGATCAGGGGCGGCGTTTGCCGCCCCTCGTCCGGCCTGCTGGCCACCTTCTCCCGCTTGCGGGGAGAAGGAGACTCGCAGCGACCTCCCAGCCCGACATGGCATTTCAGCAGGGCACGTTCCTTCTCCCCGCAGCCGGAGAGAAGGGCAGGGTGAGGCGCAATGTTTTCCATCTGTGCTGCGCCTTGCGGCCAGTCGACAAGAACAGGCAAAAGCCATGAGCGAAACCGACAACGCGGTCGATATCGTCCCGATCAGGCGCCCGGTGCGCTGGCACATCTTCGTCTTCATGCTGCCGGCCCTGATCGTCTATTCCGCCGTCATGGTGCTGCCCCTTATCGAAACGCTCCGGTTGTCGCTCTACAATACGGTCGACGGGCAGCCGGCCTTCGTCGGACTGGCGAATTTCAAGGTGCTGTTCGGCGATGCGCGCTGGGCGCGCGATTTCTGGAATGCCCTTGTCAATAACCTAATCTTCTTTGCCATCCACATGTGCGTGCAGAACCCGATAGGCGTGGCGCTTGCCGCCCTGCTTTCGGTGCCGAAGCTGCGCGGCGTTGCCTTCTACCGCACGGCGATGTTTCTGCCGACGCTCTTATCCTTCGTCATCGTTGGCTTCATCTGGAAGCTCATCCTCTCGCCGATCTGGGGTGTGGCGCCGTGGATGCTCGATCTCATCGGCTTGAAATTCCTGTTCGCGCCCTGGCTCGGTAAGTCCGGTTCGGCGCTGATCGCGGTGTCGCTGATCTCGAACTGGCAATATATCGGCATTCCGATGATGCTGATCTATGCCGCACTGCTCAGCATCCCCGAAGAGGTGATCGAGGCGGCCGAATGCGACGGCATCACCGGCTGGGCCCAATTCTGGAAAATCAAGCTGCCGCTCATCCTGCCGGCGATCGGCATTATCTCGATCCTGACTTTCGTCGGCAATTTCAACGCCTTCGACCTGATCTATACCGTGCAGGGGGCGCTTGCCGGGCCAGACATGTCGACCGACATTCTCGGCACGCTGCTCTACCGCACCTTCTTCGGTTTCCAGCTTCAGCTCGGCGACCGCTCGATGGGCGCGACCATCGCCACGGTGATGTTCCTCATCATTCTCGCCGGCGTCTCGCTTTATCTGTTCGTCATCCAGCGGCGCATGCGTCGCTACCAGTTCTGAGGAGCGCGCATGTCCAAGGCACGCACATCTCCCATCCGCACCGGCCTCGTGCATCTGGCGCTGAGCGCCTATACGCTGGTCGCGCTGTTTCCGGTGTTTCTGACCATCGTCAACTCGTTCAAGGATCGTGCCTCGATCTTCCGCGAGCCGCTGATGATCCCGACGCCGTCGACCTTCAGCCTCGTCGGCTATCAGACGGTGCTCGGGCAGGGCGATTTCGCCACCTATTTCCAGAACAGCTTCATCGTCACGATCGTCTCGATCTTGCTGGTGCTGCTCTTCGGCGCCATGGCGGCCTTCGCGCTCTCGGAGTATCGTTTCCGCGGCAATATGCTGCTTGGTCTCTACATGGCGATCGGCATCATGATCCCGATCCGTCTCGGCACGGTGGCGATCCTGCAGGGCATGGTCGCGGCCGGCCTCGTCAATACGCTGACGGCGCTGGTCCTCGTCTATACCGCGCAGGGCATACCGCTGGCGATCTTCATCCTGTCGGAATTCATGCGCACGGTTTCGGACGATCTGAAGAATGCCGGGCGCATCGACGGGCTTTCCGAATATGCGATCTTCTTCCGTCTGGTGCTGCCGCTGGTGCGCCCTGCGATGGCGACGGTCGCGGTGTTCACGATGATCCCGATCTGGAACGACCTCTGGTTCCCGCTGATTCTAGCGCCCTCCGAGGCCACCAAGACGGTCACACTCGGCTCGCAGATCTTTATCGGCCAGTTCGTCACCAACTGGAACGCGGTGCTGGCGGCGCTGTCACTGGCGATCCTGCCCATCCTCGTCCTCTACGTCATCTTCTCGCGGCAGCTGATCCGCGGCATCACGTCAGGAGCCGTCAAGTGACAGTAAAACCGATCCGTGTCCTCGTTGCCGGCCTCGGCAATATGGGTCGCAGCCATGCGCTCGCCTATCACAACAATCCCGGCTTCGAGATCGTCGGTCTCGTCAACCGCTCGACGCCGCAATTGGAGCCTGAGTTGCAGGGCTATACGATCCATCCCGACTTCACGGCGGCGCTCGCCGAGCTGAAGCCGGACCTCTGCTCCATCAACACCTACTCTGACAGTCATGCCGATTATGCCGTCGCCGCCTTCGAGGCCGGCTGCGACGTCTTCGTGGAAAAGCCGCTTGCAACCACCGTCGCCGATGCCGAGCGCGTCGTCGCGGCAGCTAAGAAGGCGGGGCGCAAGCTGGTAATCGGTTATATCCTTCGCCATCATCCTTCCTGGATGAAGCTGATCGAAGAGGCGCGCAAGCTCGGTCCACCTTACGTCTTCCGCATGAACCTCAACCAGCAGTCCAGCGGCCCGACCTGGGCGACGCACAAGTCGCTGATGCGCACCACCTCGCCGATCGTCGATTGCGGCGTGCATTATGTCGACGTCATGTGCCAGATCACCGACGCCAAGGCTGTCGAGGTGCGTGGCATGGGGCTGCGTATGTCGGAAGAGATCGCCGCCGACATGTATAATTACGGTCACCTGCAGGTGCTGTTCGAGGATGGTTCGGTCGGCTGGTACGAGGCCGGCTGGGGCCCGATGATCTCGGAGACCGCCTTCTTCGTGAAGGATGTGATGTCGCCAAAAGGCGCGGTGTCGATCGTCATGGAACCGAACGCCAAGTCCGACGATATCGACACCCACACCAAGACCTCGGTGATCCGGCTGCACACGGCCGAGACCGGGCCTGACGGCAAGTTCATCCGACCCGACCAGGACATGACGATGGAAGGCGAACCCGGCCATCAGGCGCTCTGCGACCTGGAACAGGCCTTCATGCTGAGGGCGATCCGCGAGGATCTGGACCTCGACCGCCATATGGCGGATGCGGTGGCGTCGCTGCGCATCTGCCTTGCCGCCGACGAGAGCGTGCGTACCGGCCAGCCGGTCAGATTGTAAGGGAAAAACAGTGGGATCGCTTCAACTCAAATCCATCCGCAAGACCTATGGCACGCATGAGGTGCTGAAAGGCATCGACCTCGAGGTCAAGGACGGCGAATTCGTCATCTTCGTCGGGCCGTCGGGCTGTGGGAAATCGACGCTGCTGCGCAGCATCGCTGGCCTCGAAGACGTCACATCAGGCGCCGTCGTCATCAATGGTCGCGATGAGACGCTGACGCCGCCGGCCAAGCGCGGCATCGCCATGGTGTTCCAGTCTTACGCGCTCTATCCCCATCTGACGGTCAAGGACAATATGGGGCTTGGTCTCAAGCAGGCCGGCACCGCCAGGGACGAGATCGACAAGCGTGTCGGCAAGGCATCCGGCATGCTTTCGCTGGAACCCTATCTGGCGCGGCGGCCGGCCGAGCTCTCCGGCGGCCAGCGCCAGCGCGTCGCCATCGGCCGTGCCATCGTACGCGAACCCGAACTCTTCCTGTTCGACGAACCGCTGTCGAACCTCGATGCGGCGCTGCGCGTCCAGACCCGGCTCGAAATCGCCCGGCTGCACCGCAGTCTGAAGGCGACGATGATCTATGTCACCCACGATCAGGTCGAGGCGATGACACTTGCCGACAAGATCGTTGTCTTGAATGCCGGGGCGATCGAGCAGATCGGTTCGCCGATGGAACTCTATAAGCGTCCGGCCAATGTTTTCGTCGCCGGCTTCATCGGCTCGCCGCAGATGAATTTCATCGCGGCCGAGAAGGTCGGCGATCACAGCGCCAAGACGATCGGCGTGCGTCCCGAACACCTGACGTTGTCGCGCGAACAGGGAACTTGGGCTGCGAAGGTCGTGCATGTCGAGCATCTCGGCGCCGACACGATCATCTATCTGGAATCTGATCAATGCGGCCTGTTGACGGCGCGTCTGTTCGGCGAGCACCAGTATGAGCCGGACGAGATTGTCTATGCGACCCCCGACCAGGCGCATGTGCATCGCTTCGATGTAGACGACCAGGCGATCCGCTAAGCGCATGACAGAACGAAAAAGCCCCGCCAGCCAGCCTGGCGGGGCTTTTTCGTTTCCCGTCGTGTGCGGTTCGCTCAGCCGAGCACGGGCCGCATGAAGCTGCGTTCATAGCTGACGATACTGCGGTTGCGTTTGTCGAGTTCGAAAGCGGCCTGACATTCCGGATCGCTCGCCATGCGTGTGCGATAGTCCTCGTAGGTGGCAAGGCTCGGGAAGGAAAACAAGGCAACGGCAATGTTGTTGGCGCCTTCGGACGGCAGGAAATAACCGTGATGGGTGCCGCCCATTCTGTTGACGATCGGAATCCAGAGCCGGGCATATTCCTCGAATTCGGCAAGCTTGTACGGATCGATCACATAACGCAGGTGGCAGGTAATCATTGACATATCCCATCGCGTAAATGCCGGGCGGAGGGCTGCCCGGCTCATTTGGTCTATTCAACTTCTGGCACTGGGCTGGGAGAGTTCAAGTGCTTTACGGTGATGGCTGCATCACGTTTGCTGACAGGTCGGCCGGCCTGAAATGAAAAAAGCGCCGCGTCGGCGGCGCCTTCCAGGCGAGGTCGCGCTACGCTGGTTAGTCGCGGATGATGAGCAGGTCGGCTGCCATGAAGCGCAGCGTTACCGTTTCGCCGGCCTGCGGCGGGGTGGTGCCCGGGCTGTTGAACATGTCGAAGGAGATGACGTTGCCGCCAACATTCATGCGGGTGCGGATGACCGACCCCAGAAAATGGGCCGAAACGACCTGACCGGTCAGCGCCGTGTCGCTCTTGACGCTGTCGGAGAGCGAGCCGGCTTCCGGACGCAGGGCTAGCGAAATGGTTTCGCCGGCCTTGTGGGCGGCGACGGACTGCTTCAGCGTTATGCCCTGATCGCCGATCTGGATGCGGTTGGTATCGGGATCGACGACCTTGGCCTCGATGAGGTTCAGCGTGCCGACGAAGGAGGCGACGAAGCGCGTCGCCGGCGTATTGTAGATCTCGAAGGGCGAACCGATTTGGTCGGCCTTACCGGCATTCATGACGACAATGCGGTCGGAGATTGACAGGGCTTCCTCCTGATCGTGGGTGACGAAGACCGTGGTGATGCCGAGTTGCTGCTGGATCTGGCGGATTTCCTCGCGCAGCGACACGCGGATCTTGGCGTCGAGTGCGGAGAGCGGCTCGTCGAGCAGCAGCACCTGCGGCTTGACAGCAAGCGCACGGGCAAGGGCGACACGCTGCTGCTGGCCGCCCGACAGTTGATAGGGGAAGCGGTCGGCCAGGTGATCGAGCTTGATCAGGCCGAGCATTTCCTTGACGCGGGCGTCGATCTCAGGCTTCGGCGCGCCTGCCACCTTGAGGCCGAAGGCGACGTTGTCGTGCACCGTCATGTTGGGGAACAACGCGTAGGCCTGGAACACCATGCCGATATTGCGCTGGTTCGGCTTCAGCGAGCTTTGATCCTTGCCGTTGATGGTCAGCGTGCCGCCGGTCGGCGTTTCAAAGCCGGCGATCATGCGCAGGACGGTCGTCTTGCCGCAGCCCGACGGTCCGAGGAAGGAGATGAACTCACCCTTCTCGATCGTCATGTTGAAGTTCTTGACGACCTGAACCGGGCCGAAGGATTTCTGAATGTTGTTCAGCGTGAGAAAAGACATGAGCCAGATACCTTAAGCCTTTGCCGGGGCGGCTTTGCCGAAGCGGGAAACGAGGTTGAGCAGGCCCATGCTGAGCCAGGTGATCGAGAAGGCGATGACCGCAAGCGCCGAAGGCTCGTAGGCCTTGTTGGCGCCGACGAGCTGCAGGTAGGGACCGAAGGCCGGACGGTTCAAAAGTGCGGCAAAGGTGAATTCGCCCATGACGATCGCCAGCGTGATGAAAGCGCCTGAGAGCACGCCGCTCATGACATTCGGGAAAATGCACTTGAACATGATGGTCGTCCATCGGGCGCCGAGGCTTTCGGCCGCTTCCGTCAGCGTGCGGACGTCGATCGCGCGCATGGCGGTGTCGACGGCGCGGTACATATAGGGCAGGGACAGCGTGATATAGGAGAAGACCAGCAGGGCGTTGGTGCCGGTCGTCGAACCCGTCAACGGTAGGTAAGAGGACGAATTATACATTCTGAGGTAACCGAAGACGATGACGATCGCCGGAATGACAAGCGGCAGCAGCGTGATGAATTCGACGACCGGACGCATCTGCGGCAGGCGCAGGCGCACCCAATAGGCCGTCGGCACGACGAGCAGCATGCCGAAGACGATGGTCAGAAGCGCCATCAACATGGAATAGCCGAAGGTCTCGCGGAACTGAATGTCGGAGAATACCGACTCATAAGCATCGAGGCTGTATTCGCCGCGGCGCATGCGCAACGAAAACTCGATTGTGCCGATCAACGGAATGACGAAATAGGATGCACCCAGAATGACAGCGATCCAGGCTCCGAGACGTTGAGCTTTCATTTCTGCCACCGTTCGGCGCGCATGCGCAGCATGAGGTAAAGGACGTTGGAGACGCCGGTGATGACGATCATGCCGAGCGCGATGGCGTAACCGAGATTGGCATTGTGCAGAACGTCGCCGCGGATCTGCGCGTAGAGCAGGATCGGCACGATGTTCAGCGAGCTGCCGGTCAGCGCGAAAGCGGTGGCGATGGCGCCGAAAGCATTGGCGAAGAGCAACAGCGTCGTGCCGAGCAGGCTCGGCCAAAGGATCGGCAGCGCGACCATCGTCCAGTACTGGCGGTTGGTGGCGCCGAGGATCTGCGAGGCTTCACGCCATTCCTTCTTCATGCCGTCGAGGGCCGGCGTCAGGATCAGCACCATCAGCGGTATCTGGAAATACATGTAGGTGATGGTGAGGCCTAAGAAGGACAGCAGATTGAAGCCGGTGCCGTAGAGATTGAAGCCGAACCATTCGCGCAGGAAAATCGTCACAAGCCCGGTGCGGCCGAGCGTTGCGAGAAAGGCGAAGGCAAGGGGCACGCCGGCGAAATTCGAGGCGACACCGGAGAAGGTCAAGAGCGTCGAACGGACGGAGGCGGGCAGGCCACCGAGCACGACGGCCCAGGCGAGGAAGAAGCCGATCAGCGCACCGCCTAGAGCCGACGCCACCGAGACACGGATACTGATCGAGTAGGCGCTCATGATGGATGGGGTAAAGAGATCACCGATATTCTTCAGCGTGAAATCGCCCTCGGGCGTCAGGAATGCGCCCGCCACAAGATAAAGCGTGGGGATGATCAGGAACAGCAGGGAGAAAATGATGAAGGGTGCAATGCCCAGCCAGTCGATCACGCGATCTCTGTTGATCAAGGGGGCACTGCGCACCATAGGCGTTGAAACGGTGCTCATGGAAAAGCTCATCCTGGGGCGTCGGAGTGAGAAAACCTCCCCGCCTTGCGGCGGGGAGGCAGGATTAGAGGCTACTTGACGGCGGCGCCGACGACGGAATCCCAGTTCTTGGTGATGGCTTCCTTGCCAGCGGACTGTTCTTCGAGCGTCGGGAAAACGGCCTTTTCATAGGCTGCAGCCGGCGGCAGCTTGTCGAGCAGTTCCTTCGGGATCTTGTTGTTCTTGGCAAGATCGTTGAAGCGGATCGGGTGGCAATAGCCCTTCAGCCAGCCGAGCTGACCTTCGTCGGAATAAAGGTATTCCATCCAGAGCTTGGCAGCGTTCGGGTGCGGAGCGAAGGCGGAGATAGCCTGGACGTAGACACCGGCAACGACGCCCGACTTCGGAACGACGACCTCGAACGGAGGATTGCCCTTGAGGCTTTCTCCCCAGGAGAGGGCGTTGTAATCCCAGGCAACGATGATCGGCGTCGAGCCCTGCGCGAACGGAGCCGCCTTGCCGACGACCGGCACGAAATTGCCGTTCTTGTTCAGTTCGGCGAAGAATTTCAGACCTTCTTCGCCGGCCTTGGCAGCGTCACCGCCGGATGCGGAAAGACCGGCGGCATAGACGCCCTGGACGGCCTGGTTGGCGGTGCGCGGGTCGCCTGCGAGGGCAACGCTATTTGCGTAGTCGCTCTTTTTCAGGTCGGCCCAATCGGCCGGCGATTCCTTGACGAGATCCTTATTCACGAGGAACGAGAGAACGCCGTAGTAGTCGCCGTACCAGTAGCCTTCGGCATCCTTGGCGGTATCCGGGATGGAGTCCCAGGTGGAGACCTTGTAAGGCTGGATCAGGCCGTCTTTCTTGGCAGACGGGCCGAAAGAGAGGCCGACGTCGATGACGTCAGGAGCCTGCGGGCCGGTGTTGCCCTTGTTGGCCTTGATGGCTTCGACTTCGTCGCCCGAACCCGCATCCGGGTTGAGCTCGTTGACCTCGAGGCCATACTTGGCCTTGAAGCCGGCAATGACTTCGCCGTAGCCGCACCAGTCGTGCGGAAGAGCGATCGTCGTCAGAGTGCCTTCCTTCTTGGCGGCGGCGATAAGTTCAGCGCTCGGCTCGGCAGCGGCAATCGCGGTCGAAGCCACGATCATCGCAGTAGAAAGCGACAGTAGTCGAGAAATGTTAGAGATCACTGTTGTTCTCCTTCGGGTTTTCAGTGTCTGGCGATGCTGTTAATGAGCTTACATGAAGCTTGTATGACGATTGGATGACGTTCATTTCACCCTAAATAGCAGGCGGTTGCGGCAATGTTTCATTTGCGACAGCGCGCCGTGGTTCCGTGAAAATCCGCCATTGTTTTTCTTCTGTTTTAATCTTGTCCTCCTAGCCGGGTTTACGGAAAAGCCTGGTCTGCTCGAACAGGCCTTCCAGTGTCTTCATGCGCTCCTTCGTCTCGTCCCAGGTCGAATTCTGAACGGCCTCGATCAGCGCTTCGACGATGAAAAGGGTGACGACGGATGAATCCCAGGCCGACGGCGCCTCGATCCGGACGCGAAAAGCATGCCTGGCGAGCTTGGCGGCGGGCGAGCCCCACTGGTCGGTAAAAACGACGATTTCGGCGCCACGCTTGCGGGCGGCGGTGGCGAGGCTCACCATCTCCTGCTCGTAGCGGCGGATGTCGAAGATGATCAGGATGTCGCCGGCATTCATGTTGAGGACATATTGCGGCCAGCTGCTGGAATTCGACGATAGCAGCGTCGTTGCCGGCCGGATGACCTGCATATGGGTGAAGAAATATTCGGCAAGCGCGCCAGTGATGCGACCACCGACGAAATAAAGGCCGCGCTTACGGTCGGAGAGCAACGCGGCGACGCTGTCGAAAGTCGCGGTGTCGAGATCGGTCAGCGTCTGGCGCAGATTGCCCATGATCGCATCGGCGAAACGGTTGAGAATATGGGTGCCTGGGGCGTTCTGCGCCCAGCGGTCATGTTTGGCGATGGGGTTCGAGATCGTCGCCTCGACTTCCTGATGCAGATGCGCCTGAAAGTCCGGATAGCCCTTGAAGCCGAGCTTCTGCACCATGCGCACGACGGTCGGCGTCGAGACGCCGGCGTTCTCGGCGATCGTGGTGATGCTGCCGAGCCCGGAGACCGGATAATTGTCGAGCAGGCTTTCGGCCAGCTGCTTCTCGGCACGCGTCAACACCCCCAAATGCGAGTGTATGACGTCCGAAACCGTCTTCGACGCAACTGTCACGTACTTATGCTCCCCGGGATGGTCTGGCGCCACTTTCCCACTCAAAGTTAACAACGCTGTCATAATCCATGTCAACCACTGTCATGAAAAGAAATTTTCAGTGGATGCTTGACACAGGTTGAAACCTGAAGAATTCTTTTCTTCATAAGGAATTTTTTAAGGGATAAGGAGTGGCGCCTTTGGTGCTAGCCCGACCGAAAATCCTCAGCGAAGCGGACGGTGACTGCGTCGGGATCGAGCGCATCCACGGCCGGAGTCCGGTGCTTCTCATCTGCGAGCACGCTTCGAATGCGCTTCCAGCCCTTTTCGGCGATCTCGGCCTGCCCAGCGAGGCGCTCTCCAGTCACATTGCCTGGGACCCGGGCGCGCTTGCGGTCGCCCGCAGCATATCGGAAGCGCTTGACGCGACGCTTGTTTACCAGCGGTTCTCGCGGCTTATCTATGACTGCAACCGGCCGCCCAGTTCACCCGGCGCCATGCCGGAAACCAGCGAGATCTACGCCGTTCCCGGCAACAAGGATTTGAGCCCTGAAGAACGGCTTGCGCGCACCGACGCGCTCTACGTGCCTTTCCATGACGCCATTCGCGGACTGATCCGCGATCGCCGGGCGAGGGGACAAGACAGCGTCATCGTGACGATGCACAGCTTCACGCCGGTCTATCATGGCCGCGAACGCGCCGTCGAACTCGGCATATTGCACGATGACGACAGCCGGCTTGCCGACCGGATGCTGGAGGCTGCGGCCGAGGCGCCGCTTTACAGGACGGAACGCAACCAGCCTTACGGGCCTCAGGACGGCGTGACCCACACGCTGATCCTGCACGGGCTTTCGAACGGCTTGCGCAATGTGATGATCGAGGTCCGCAACGACCTCATCGCAGACGATATCGGCCAAGGGGTCATGGCCGACTATCTGAAAGGGCTGCTCCAGCAAAGCCTGGACGCCTGACATAAAAAGAAGACCCGAGGGAGCAGTTTAACTGCGGACGTCCGCACGGCGAAAATGCCGCGGACAATTGGCACTGAACCGGCCGCAATCCCGCGGCCGATCGTGAACAGGGGGAAGTCATGTCGGATTATTCCGAACTGGACAAGAAGCAGGATGTGCACATCCTGCATTCCATGGGTTATGCCCAGGAACTCGAACGACGCATGAGTTCGTTCTCGAACTTCGCCGTATCATTCTCCATTATCTGCATCCTCTCCGGCGGCATCAATTCGCTGGCGCAGGCAACCTCGGGCGCCGGCGGAGCCGCCATCGGCATCGGCTGGCCACTCGGCTGCTTCATCTCGCTCGTCTTCGCCGTCGCCATGGCGCAGATCAGCTCCGCTTATCCGACGGCCGGCGGCCTCTATCACTGGGGCTCCATCCTCGGTAACCGTTTCACCGGCTGGCTGACCGCATGGTTCAACCTGCTCGGTCTCGTCACTGTGCTCGGCGCCATCAACGTCGGCACCTATTATTTCTTCATGGGTTCGTTCGGCACCAGCTATTTCGGGCTGACGGATACGACGATGGTGCGCATCGCCTTCCTCGTTGTCATCACCGGCGCGCAGGCGCTCGTCAATCACATGGGCATCGGACTGACCGCGAAGCTGACGGACTTTTCGGGTTATCTGATCTTTGCAACAGCAATCGCGCTGGCGGCCGTCTGCCTGATCGCAGCGCCCTCCTATGAGATCGGTCGCCTCTTTACCTTCGCCAACTATTCCGGCGAAGTCGGCGGCAATGTCTGGCCCTCCACTTCCGGTGCTTGGGTCTTCCTTCTCGGCCTGCTTCTGCCGATCTACACCATCACCGGCTATGACGCCTCGGCGCATACGTCGGAAGAGACAGTCAAGGCTGCCGAATCGGTCCCGCGCGGCATGGTCGCGTCGGTTCTCTGGTCGGCGCTTTTCGGATACATCATGCTCTGCGCCTTCGTTCTGATGCTGCCGAATATGGATGATGCGGCAAAGCAGGGCTGGAACGTGTTCTTCTGGGCAATGGACAGCCAGGTGAACCCGATCGTCAAGGATATTCTCTATCTTGCCATCTTGGTCAGCCAGTGGCTGTGCGGGCTTGCGACCGTCACCTCGGTCTCGCGCATGATCTTTGCCTTCTCGCGTGACGGCGGTCTGCCGGCATCGAAGGCCTTGTCGAAGGTCAGCCCGCAATACCGCACGCCGGTGGCTGCGATCTGGACCGGCTCGATCCTGTCGGTTCTGTTCGTCTGGGGTTCCTCGCTCGTTTCGATCGGCGACACGCCGGTCTATACGATCGTCGTCTCGTGCACGGTCATCTTCCTGTTCTTCTCCTTCGCGATCCCGATCACGCTCGGCCTGTTCGCCTGGGGCACGTCGAAGTGGGACAAGATGGGGCCATGGAACCTCGGCGAAGGCGTCTTCAAGCTCTTCGCGGTGCTGACTGTGATCGCGATGATCCTGATCTTCATCCTCGGCATCCAGCCGCCGAATGAATGGGCGCTCTACATCACCGTTGGTTTCCTGGTGCTGACCGCGATCGTCTGGTTCGGCTTCGAAAGCCGTCGCTTCAAGGGGCCGCCGATCGGCGCCGAAGTGGCAAAGCGTCAGGCCGAGATCGCGGCCGCCGAAGCAGCCGTCGGCGAAAGCGGCGAAAACTAAGCATCAAGGCTTCCCTCTCAAATGGCGGGGCCGCATCCTGCGGCCCCATCACGGTTCAACGAAAAGGCATCGGGCCGAAAAGTCCGGCCGAGCGCATGCGATTTCGTTGCCCCGATTTTGTCAATCCAATTCAGGCGGATCAATCATGAGCAGCAGCTACACAATCGACGACCTCAGGAAAGATGTTGCCGAAGGGCGCATCGACACGGTTCTGGCCTGCCAGGTGGATATGCAGGGCCGGCTGATGGGCAAGCGTTTCCAGGCGGAATATTTCGTCGAGAGCGCCTGGAAGGAAACGCACAGCTGCAACTATCTGATCGCCACCGACATGGAGATGGAGACCGTCTCCGGCTACAAGGCGACGAGCTGGGAGAAGGGCTACGGCGACTACACGATGAAGCCGGATCTTGCGACGCTGCGTCGAATTCCCTGGCTGGAAGGCACCGCGCTGGTGCTCTGCGATGTGCTTGACCATCATACGCATGAGGAGGTCGCTCACTCGCCGCGCGCGATCCTGAAGAAGCAGGTGAAGCGGCTCGAGGATATGGGCATGAAGGCCTACATGGCCTCCGAGCTCGAATTCTTCCTGTTCGACCAGAGCTATGAGGCGGCGCAGACTTCCGGCTACCGCAACCTCAAGCTCGCCAGCGCCTATAACGAGGACTACCACATCTTCCAGACCACCAAGGAGGAAGAGGTGATGCGGGCGATCCGCACCGGGTTGCAGGGCGCCGGCATCCCGGTCGAGAACTCCAAGGGCGAAGCTTCGGCCGGCCAGGAGGAGATCAACGTGCGCTACGCCGATGCGCTCGCTATGGCCGACCGCCACGCAATCATCAAGAACGGCTGCAAGGAGATCGCCTGGTCGAAGGGCAAGGCCATCACCTTCCTCGCTAAGTGGAATTACAATGCGGCCGGCAGTTCCTCGCATATCCACCAGTCGCTCTGGAGCCTGGAGGAAAAGCCGCTGTTCTTCGACCATACCGGCAAGTACGGCATGTCGCCGCTGATGCACAATTACGTCGCCGGGCTTCTCGCCCATGCGAGCGAGATCACCTATTTCCTGGCGCCCTACATCAACTCCTACAAACGGTTCATGGCCGGCACCTTTGCGCCGACCAAGGCGATCTGGAGCAAGGACAACCGCACCGCCGGCTACCGGCTCTGCGGTGAGGAAACCAAGGGAATTCGTATCGAGTGCCGCGTCGGCGGCTCCGATCTCAATCCCTATCTCGCCTTCGCCGCGCTGCTTGCCGCCGGCATTGACGGGATCGAGAACAAGCTGGAACTCGAAGCCCCCTTTGTCGGCGACGCCTATGGCGGCAAGGGCGTTCGCGAAATCCCGCGCACGCTGCGTGCGGCCACGACCGAAATGACGGAATCGGCAATGCTGCGCAAAGCCTTCGGCGACGACGTGATCGACCATTACACCCGCGCTGCCGAATGGGAGCAGGAAGAATACGACCGCCGTATCACCGACTGGGAAGTGGCGCGCGGTTTCGAAAGAGCTTAATAGGCATTTGCGGGTTGCTTGCCCTTCACCCTAACCCTCCCCTCGTAAAAGCGGGGAGAGGGGACGTGCCAAACGCGGCGTCGATGTTGGGGAAAGCCGGTGCGGCATATCCTCTTCGCCCCGTTTACGGGGAGAAGGTGCCGGCAGGCGGATGAGGGGCTACGGCCTTCGCAAAGATATTGAAGAATACGAGGACAGGATTCGATCATGGCAATGATCCAATGCATTTCACCGGTTGACGGGTCGGTTTATGCCGAACGCGCAGCCCTTTCTTTCGATGCCGCCAGGGACGTGGTGGCGCGCGCGCGCAAGGCGCAGAAGGCCTGGGCGAAACGGCCGCTCGAAGAGCGTGTGCAGCTGGTGCTGAAGGGTGCTGCGCGGCTGAACGAGATGTCCGACGTCGTCGTGCCGGAGCTTGCCTGGCAGATGGGTCGGCCGGTAAAATATGGCGGCGAATACAAGGGCTTCAACGAGCGCTCCAACTATGTCGCTTCGATCGCAGCGGATGCGCTCGCGCCTCTCGTCGTCGAGGAGAGCGAGCGTTTCGAGCGCCGCATCGAGCGCGAGGCGCATGGCGTCGTCTTTGTCGTCGCGCCGTGGAACTATCCCTATATGACAGCGATCAATACGATTGCGCCGGCACTGATGGCCGGCAATACCGTGGTGCTGAAACATGCCTCGCAGACGCTGCTGGTCGGTGAGCGGCTGGTGCAGGCCTTCACCGAGGCCGGCGTTCCCGAAGATGTGTTCCAGAACGTCTTTCTCGACCATGAAACGACATCGTCGCTGATTGCCGCCGGCAGCTTCAATTTCGTCAACTTCACCGGATCGGTCGAAGGCGGGCGGTCGATGGAGCGGGCCGCCGCCGGCACCGTCACCGGCCTTGGCCTCGAACTCGGCGGCAAGGATCCGGGTTATGTCATGGAGGACGCCGATCTCGAGGCAGCCGTCGACACGCTGATGGACGGCGCGACCTACAATTCCGGCCAGTGCTGCTGCGGCATCGAGCGCATCTACGTGCATGAATCGCTCTATGACGCCTTCGTCGAGAAGTCGGTTGCCTGGGTGTCGAACTACAAGCTCGGCAATCCTCTCGATCCCGATACGTCGCTCGGGCCGATGGCACATAAGCGCTTCGCCAAGGTGGTGCGCGAGCAGATCGCTGATGCGGTTTCCAAGGGCGCCAAAGAGCTTGTTGATCCCAAGCTTTTCCCACAGGATGACGGCGGTGCCTATCTTGCACCGCAGATTCTCGTCGACGTCGACCACTCCATGGCCTTCATGCGCGAAGAGACTTTCGGTCCGGCGGTCGGCATCATGAAGGTGAAGAGCGACGAGGAGGCCCTCGCTTTGATGAACGACAGCCAGTATGGGCTGACGGCCTCGCTCTGGACCAAAGATGTCGAGCGGGCAGGGCGGCTCGGCCGCGAGATCGAAACCGGCACCGTTTTCATGAACCGCGCGGATTATCTCGACCCGGCACTTTGCTGGACCGGCGTCAAGGAGACTGGCCGCGGCGGCTCGCTGTCGATCATCGGCTTCCAAAATCTGACGCGTCCGAAATCCTTTCATCTGAAGAAAGTCACAGCATGAGCAGCAACATCACCGCAAATTGGAGCTACCCGACATCGGTCAAGCTCGGCCGGGGCCGCATCACGGAACTGGCCGACGCCTGCAAGAGCCTCGGCATCAAGAAGCCGCTGCTCGTCACCGACCGCGGCCTTGCCTCGATGGCGATCACCAAGACTGCGCTCGATATCCTCGAGGATGCAGGTCTCGGCCGCGCGATCTTTGCCGATGTCGATCCGAACCCGAACGAGAAGAACCTCGAAGCCGGCGTCAGGGCCTTCAAGGACGGCGGCCATGACGGCGTCGTTGCTTTCGGTGGCGGCTCCGGCCTCGATCTCGGCAAGTGCGTCGCCTTCATGGCCGGCCAGACGCGGCCGGTCTGGGACTTCGAGGATATCGGCGACTGGTGGACGCGTGCGAGTCTCGAGGGCATCGCCCCGATCGTTGCCGTACCGACAACGGCAGGCACCGGTTCGGAAGTCGGGCGTGCCAGCGTCATCACCAATTCCGAGACGCATGTGAAGAAGATCATCTTCCATCCGAAGTTCCTGCCTGGCGTCGTCATCTCCGATCCGGAACTGACGGTCGGCATGCCGAAGATCATTACGGCCGGCACCGGTATGGATGCCTTCGCCCATTGCCTCGAGGCCTATTCC
Organism: Rhizobium sp. PRIMUS64; assembly: GCF_023006465.1. Classification (NCBI taxonomy): domain Bacteria; kingdom Pseudomonadati; phylum Pseudomonadota; class Alphaproteobacteria; order Hyphomicrobiales; family Rhizobiaceae; genus Rhizobium; species Rhizobium sp. PRIMUS64. The sequence continues at coordinate 22,953 of NZ_JALBGX010000063.1, forward strand.
TCGCCCTTCTATCACCCCATGTCGGCCGGCATCGCGCTCGAAGGCATGCGGCTCGTCAAGGAATTCCTGCCGCGCGCCTATAGGGAAGGCACCGATCTCGAAGCCCGCGCCAACATGATGGCGGCGGCCGCCATGGGTGCGGTCGCCTTCCAGAAGGGGCTCGGCGCCATTCACGCGCTGTCGCACCCGATCGGCGCCGTCTACAACACCCATCACGGCATGACAAATGCGGTGGTGATGCCGGCGGTGCTGCGCTTCAACCGCAAGGCGATCGAGGAGAAGATCGGCCGCGCCGCCGCCTATCTCGGCATTTCCGGCGGGTTCGACGGGTTCTACGACTATGTGCTGAAGCTCCGCTCCGAACTCGGGGTGCCGGAGACGCTGTCGGCGATGGGAATCGCTGCCGACCGCATCGACGAATTGTCGGCCATGGCGATCGAAGATCCGAGTGCGGGCGGCAACCCGGTTGCCATGACGCTCGAAAATACCAAGGTCCTTTTCAGGGATTGCTTCTGACAATATAAGAGCGGACCTTTTGACTGGCCTGGAAAACCTCGGTTTTCCGGGCTTTTTTCGTTGCCGCGATATCCCAAGTTTTAGGGATGTGAAAAATACCGGCTGCAATTTCGCCGCGCGTGTTTCGAATTTGTTAACCATGATTAGAAAGGATGGATTAACCGCACGATGCTCCGAGGGTGCGTAAAAGAGCGATTCCGGCTCGCACCTCTTTCCTTCCGAGGACCGAACATGCCTGTTATCACATTCGCAAATACCAAGGGAGGCGCCGGCAAGACGACCGCTGTTCTCCTGCTCGCGACCGAGCTTGCCCGCAAAGGCTATCGCGTCACCATTCTCGACGCCGATCCGCAGCACTGGATTTCACGCTGGCACGAGATCTCTGGTCACGTGGCCAATCTTTCGGTGATCGATTTCGTGACAACCGCCTCGTTGCCGCAGCATATCAGCGAGAACAAGCACAATACCGACTATTTCATCGTTGACCTGCCGGGTGCACGCAATCCGCTGCTTGCCACAGCCGTCGGCCTTTCCGACCACGTGCTGATTCCGATCCAGGGCTGTGCAATGGATGCGCGCGGTGGCGCGCAGGTGCTCGAACTGCTGCAGTATCTGGATGAGAAAGCCGGCATCAAGATTGGCCATTCGGTGGTGCTGACCCGCGTCAACTCGATGGTGACGACACGGGCGCTGCAAGTCGTCAAGTCGCTGCTCAGCGAGCGGCATGTGCCGGTGCTGGACACCGCAATTATCGAACGCTCCGCCTTTCGCGACATCTTCGACTGTGGCGGCACGCTGCACACGATCGATCCCGCGCGCGTCAGCAATCTCGACAAGGCCCGTGAAAACGCCACCTGTTTTGCCGAGGAAATGATGCGCAAGCTGCCGGTAAGGCTGGTGGCGTCCGCCCGCATGGCGACGGCAGCCTGAGTTCCCGCATCCTCGAACGAAGTGCGTCCGGTTGGCTCCGCGACGCATTTCGTTTTTCAGGCGCTTGCCGTGCGGCTGCCATCATTGAGAGAATGAGCCAGAAGGTCGGAAAGCCGCCTTTTGACTTCGGCCAATTCGTCCGACATGCGATTGCGTTGTCGCGGCAGGCCTATATCGACCACCTCTAGAATGCGTCCCGGCCAGGGGCGCATCACGACGACGCGATCCGCCAAAAAGGCTGCCTCTTCGATATCGTGCGTGACGAGCAGCATCGTCGTGGCATTCACGCGCCATAGATCGATCAGATGATCCTGGAGTTCGACACGCGTCATCGCATCGAGTGCGGAGAAGGGCTCGTCCAAGAGGAGAACGGCCGGCTTCGTCACGAGTGCTCGCGCCAGGGCCACGCGTTGCGCCTGCCCGCCGGACAGCTCCTTTATCCAGCGCTTCTCGTGGCCGCGAAGGCCAATCTTCTCCAGGGCCGCCGATACCTGCTCATCCCGTTCGCTGCTTGCCAGATGGCGCAGGCCGAAACCGATATTGTCCGCGACTGTCAGCCATGGAAAGAGCCGGGGCTCCTGGAAGACGATATTCACGAGCGAGTCCGGCTCTGTCAGCAGCCGTCCCTCCAAGCTGATTTCGCCCAGTGTAGGGGCTTCGAGGCCCGACAACAGTCTCAGAAGGGTGCTCTTGCCGCAACCCGATCCTCCAATGACCGCGACCAACTCTCCCTTGCCGATACTGAGGGAGAAGTCTTGCAGAGCATGTGTTCCGTTGGGATAGATCTTGGACAGGGAGCGGATGTCAAGCATGTCAGATCCCGCTCGCATGGGTGTCGCGCCAGCGCAGAAACGGCGCGCTCACAATCAGAAGCAGGCTATCGGTCGCCTTGCCGACAACGGCAAAGATCAAAATAGCCGCCAGGATCTGATCCGGCTTTCCGAGTTGCTGACCATCCACCAGAAGATATCCCAGGCCTTCGGATGCGCCCATGAATTCCGCCGCAACGACGAACATCCAACCGAGGCCCAGGCCTGCGCGCAGGGCAAGGATAAAGTCCGGAAGGACCGCCGGCAGCAAGATCAGACGAATGAGCTCGAAGCCAGAAAGCCGAAAGACGCGACCGACCTCTACGATGCGCCTGTCGACGCCGACGACGGCGCCATAGACTCCTAGATAGACCGGGAAGAAGACGCCAACGGCAATCAGGGCGACTTTGGAGGCTTCGAAAATACCGAACCACAGGATGAACAGCGGCACCCAGGCAATGGAGGGAATGGCTCGCAGAGCCTGCAGGGTCGGATCCAGCAGACGTGCGAGCGGTTTGGAGTACCCGGTCAGCGCCCCAAGAGCGGTCCCCGCCAGGGACCCGAAGGCGAAGCCGATCGCCACTCTGCGCAGCGTCGCGCCGACATGCGTTGCCAGATCGCCGGAGGCCGCCAGCGCATAGACCGTATAGAGTATTTTCGAGGGCGGGGGCATCAAACGACCTCCGACTATTCCCGCACGAACGAGGATTTCCCAGGCGGCAAACAACGCAACCGGAAACACGATTCCGACAATCGGGCGATCGAAAGGCGAAACCCGGCGCTGCCGGGTCTCCCTTCCTGTTTCCGTATTGTGCCATGACAGCGCGATGTGCACCAAGGACATGGGAACGTTCTTTCTATCGCTTCACTGGCCGAGAGCGGCCGAGGCGTAGCTGGGATCGACCAGCGACGATGCGGTCTTGACGACATCGACATCCGCCTTGATGACGTCGGCCTTTTGCAAAGCGAGACCCGCTGCTTCGATCGTCTCGCGCTGTGCATCGCCGATCACGGAATAGGTGAGGTTCGTGCGCTCCAGCTGGCGCTGTATCACCGTGTCGGGCAGCTTGGTGGCGGCAACGAGGGCGGCTTTGAGCTTGGTCGGATCTTTCAGAGCTTCAATGCGCGCCTTCTCGTATGAAGCAAGCACGCGTTTGACGAGATCAGGATGCGCGATAGCAAACTCTTCGCGCACGTTAAGCACGCCCCAGCTGTTGTTTTCCGGCTTGCGATAGAACAGCACATCGCCATCTTCAATCTCGGCGGAGGCCATGATCGGATCGAGGCCGGCCCAAGCGTCGACGTCGCCCCGCTTCAGCGCAAGGCGGCCGTCCGCGTGCTGTAGCAGAACAAGCGAAACGTCCTTTTCAGTCAGGCCAGCATCGGCAAGGGCGCGCACCAGGAAAATGTGCGGGTCGGTGCCGCGCGTCACGGCGATGGACTTGCCCTTGAGGTCCTGGACCTTGGCGATGCCGGTATCCTTGCGTGTTACGAGTGCAGTCCATTCCGGACGCGAATACACATAGATGGATTTGATCGGGTTGCCGTTGACGCGGCCGATCAATGCAGCCGCACCCGCCGTCGAGCCAAAGTCGAGGGAGCCGGCATTCAGGAATTCCAGGGCTTTGTTGGAGCCTGCGGACTGGACCCAGGTTATCTTGATCCCATCCTTTTCGAATTCCTTTTCCAGGATGCCTTCATCCTTCAGAATGAGGCTGACCGGGTTGTAGGTCGCCCAGTCCACGCGAATTTCCGAGACATCGGCAGCCTGCGCCGTGCCGACTGCGACCAAACCCGCCAAAACGCTTAAAGCCAATCGAACAAGCGATTTCATACGACCTCCAAAATGTTAGGAAGTGAAATCTACAGATTTAATAGCTTTTGGCGCGCTTTCGGGTTCCAAACTTTGGTGCGGAAGAGCAATTTTGAACTGCCGTCGCGGCCCGCGCTAGATTGTTGTGTCAAAGTGCGGGGCAGCACCGATCCCGCCGCGTATTGGTCGATCCAGTCGCGTGACATTGTTGTCTGTTCGCATTGCGGTCATTCCGCCTGAAGACGCGATGATATGTTCAGTCGACGAATTCGACCGTCACTCCCGGCTTGACCATCTTGGCAAGTTCGGTCGCATCCCAGTTGGTCAGGCGGATGCAGCCGTGGCTCTGGGTGCGGCCGATCTTCGAGGGTTCGGGCGTGCCGTGAATGCCGTAGGTCGGCCTGGAAAGCGCCATCCAGACGGTCCCGACGGGACCGTTCGGGCCGGGCGGGATGTTGAGGATCTTGTCGTTGGCACCCTGCTGGAAATTGATCTTCGGATTGTAGGTATAGCCGGGATTGAAGGCGACACGCTCGACGTTCACCAAGCCTGACGGAGAGGGCGTGTCGGTGGAGCCGATCGATGCCGGGTAGGCGGCGAGGAGATTGCCGGCGCCGTCATAGGCGAAGACCTGCTTGCGGCCCTTGTCGGCGATGATACGGGCAACCTCGCCGCTTTTCGGCTCACCCGGATTGACGACCTTGATGACGGTGCCGGGAACGCTGAAATCGGCGCCGGGGTTCATCTCCTTGAGAAAGGCCTCATCCATGTGGAAGCGTTCGGCCAGCATTTCGGTGGTCGAGGTATAGGCGAGCGACGGCAGCAGCGCCTTGTGCGAATAATCCTCCGGGATCTCCGCGACGAAGGGACCGGCGGCATCGGCCGGCGTGATCGTGTAACTGACGACGGGCAGGCCGCCGTTCATGCGCAGCTCTTCCAGAATGGCATCGGTGTCGTTGGGATCGAGCTTCGATCCGGTCATCTGGTCATAGGCATAGATCCCCTTGGTGACGTTCGAGCCCATATGGCCGTCGATGACACCCGGAGAGATGCCGGCACGATCGAGGAAGACCTGCAGCGCGACGATTTCGGGCTTCGACTTGTTCTTCAGCGTGATGACGGGCTCATCAGGCGCGGTCTTGGGCGCGTCGGCGGGCGGGATCTGCTGATCGGGGTCGATCGAGGCATAATCGTCGCCGGGCTGCGGATTACCGATACTGTTGTCATCGGGATAGGGCTGCTCGCCAAGCGGCCGGCGTTCGATCGCCGCATCGCGCGGAATGCCGCCGGTGACGGCGCCCCGCTCGGAATAACGCGTATCGCCATCGGGATTGTTGTCGGAATAATAGGGGTCGTCGCCGTACTGGTCGTTATAGACCTCGCGCGGGCCGGGCCGCGGCGGATAGTAGCCCCGGGCGCGCATCTCGGTAGCGACGACGTTGCCATAGGCATCGATCAACACGCGATTGCCGCTACGATCCCGGGCGTAGGCATAGCCAGTTGGAACGTAGTCGAGGATTTCGCCGTTTGGCGTCACGAGCACGATATCGCTCTGGCGGCGGTCGCGGAACTGCTGCGCGCCTGCCTCCGGCGCTATAGCCGCAAGGGCAGCCAAGCTGGCTGCGAGGCAAAATGCCGATTTTAAAAAGCGATTCACGTCTCACACCTCGAACAGTGACTGGGCAGACACACACATGCGAATTTTGACGCTAGTGTGGAATTTATGAAACCGTGCTGAACAAAATATGAAAATCACTAAGATTTCCTTTTACTCATAAACGTTTGCGTCCTTGTGGCAGTTCCGCGAATTCCACGGTTGCTGCAAAACCACAAGATAGGAACGGCACCGATTGACGAATGGCGGCGCGAAACCTAACGCTAGCGCATCGTGCTTTCCGAAAATCGGAATCAATTTTCGAAAAGCACATGCGTCGATTCAAAGTGTTAGAGCGTCCTTTGTGCGTCCGAAAGGACGCACGGCGCTCTAAGGGGCCGACAATTCCCCGAGGAGACCGTGATGATCGAATTTGCCGCCGCAAGCGGGCCGCGCCTGATGCTGGACGAAACATCGGTGCTGGATATCGGCGGATGCATTGTCGACGGCGTCGACATCGCGCCGAAACGTGCCATTCCCGACGACGGTGATGCGCGAATCGACCACTCGCTCGAAGGCTTTCTCTTCACCTGCGGGCCGGATCATATCCGCCACCGCCAGCCGATTCCCGGCCGGGACGACGGCAAGGTTTATCCGCTGCACGGATCGGCCTCCGGCCATGCGGCAAAGGTGCTGTGGACGAAGTTCGAGAACGGCAATGCCGAATGCCGCGCCGATATCGACATCACCACCATCGAAGGACTGCCGCAGCGCATCGAGCGGCTGTGGCGGATCGATGGGGCGACCGGCGAGGTGCGGCTCGAGGACCGGGTCGTCAATATGAGCGATCGGACGGTGCCGACCTTCCTGATGTACCACATGAACACTGGCGGCAAATGGCTGGACGAGGGCACGCGGCTCGAGGGCCAGATGCTGGAGAATGGTGGTTTCCCCTGGGCGTTCGGCGAGGAGCCGGGCGGCATCTTCTGCGTCACGGCGCCGGCGACGGAGGAGGGCTTCGCAGAGGTCCGCCTCGGACCGATCGCCGCAATCGGCGGCAGGACGCTGCGTGTGCGCTTCCGCGCCGACACGCTGCCCCATCTGCAGGTCTGGCGGAACCAGAAGGCGCCCGCCCATATCATCGGTATCGAGCCGGTTTCGCATCGCTGGATATCGCGCGACGAGCTTCAGGCCGCTGGTGAGTTCAACATGTTGGCGCCCGGCGAGAGCCGAAGCCATGCGCTGACCTTTACCTTCCTGTGAACGAAGTGTTGTTGACGCTGGCAGACCTCCGTCGTAGACCTTCAGCCCACGATTTTTGAGGAGACAAGACGATGGATATTCGCCAGATCGACGATGAATATTCGGTTTCGGGCCAGATCACGCTGGAGGAGCTCGACGAGATCAAGGCGCTGGGGTTCAAATCGATCGTCTGCCACCGCCCCGATCACGAAAGTCCCGACCAGACGTCGTTCTCCGTCATCGAGGCGCGCGCCAAGGAGCTCGGCCTCGAGATCGCCCATGTGCCGGTTGGACCGATGGGCGTGACCGAGGAAGCCGTGCAGGGCATGGTCGACGCGCTCGATGAATTCCCGCGGCCGATGCTCGGCTATTGCCGCTCCGGCGCGCGCTCGACGGCGATTTACCAGAAGACCCACCATATCCGTAATTGAGCCCGTTCCGGGGGGCCGATTTTCCGGCGTTGAACCTCAGCGCCGCCACCTCCATTCACTCAGGAGACTATAATGAGCATTAAGCGTATCGACGTCGGCTCGCGCATGAGCGGCGCCGTCATTCACGGCAACACGGTCTATCTCGCAGGTCAGGTCGGCGAGGGCGAAAGCGTCACCGATCAGTGCAAGTCCTCGCTTGCCGAAGTCGACCGCCTGCTGGCTGCATCAGGCAGCAGCAAGTCGAAGATCCTGCAGACGATCATCTACCTGTCCGATATCGCCGATTTCGCCGAGATGAACGCCGTCTGGGAAGGCTGGATCGATCCGGCCAATCCGCCGGCCCGCGCCACCAGCGAAGCCAAGCTCGCTGCGCCGAAATACAAGGTCGAGTTCATCATCACGGCTGCGATCTGATTTGAGGACACGGATGCCGACGAGACGCCTGCTGACACTTTGTTTTGCCGGTTGCCTCGCGGCCTCCGTGGCTTCTACGGAAGAACTTCCGTCAATCCCTAGAGGTGAGGGGCTTGGCGTGGCCTCCGTGAGCATGGTCATCGCATTGACTTGCGACATGCACTACAAGCGTCCACAGCTCGTCAGCGACGCGAAAGCTCTTTTCCTGAAGTTTGCTCGAAAAGAACTCAAAGACCCGGAAACCGCAACAGAACGGGCTTTTGGTACTGCTCGCCGTGGTGTCACGCGGCAGTCGACGAGACAATATACCAACGAGAGCTGCGATCAGCTGGGCAGAATGCTGAAGCGCGAGCTCGCTCGCTAAGATTCTGCCGTCTCAAGCGCCGCTTTTCAATCAGGATTTCTCGCGAATCTGCGTCAGGGTCCGCGTCGGCGTGATCGCCTCGGGATCGAGCTTGATTTCGATGATCGCGGGTTTTCCGCTGGCACGTGCCCGCTCGAAGGCGGGGGCGAATTCCGCTGTCGTTTCCACCGTCTCGCCGTGGCCGCCATAGGCGCGGGCAAGGGCTGCGAAGTCGGGATTGGTCAGATCGGTGCTGCTGACGCGGCCGGGATACTCGCGCTCCTGATGCATGCGGATCGTGCCGTAGATGCCGTTGTTGACGACGACTGCGATGATCGGCAGGCCGTAGCGGATGGCGGTGGCGAATTCCTGGCCGTGCATCAGGAAGCAGCCGTCGCCGGCAAAGCAGATGACTTCGCGCTCGGGAAACAGCCGCTTGGCGGCCACCGCCGCCGGCAGGCCGTAACCCATCGAGCCGGAGGTGGGGGCGGCTTGGGTGTTGAAACGGCGAAAACGATGGAAGCGGTGCACCCAGGTGGCGTAGTTGCCCGCACCATTGGTGAAGATCGTCTGCGGTCCGGTATTGGCCTCCAGCCATTCCATGATCGGCCCCATATGGACGGCGCCCGGACCTGTCGATGGCGGCGTCGACCAGGCGAGATAGACCTGGTGCAGGCGTGCGGTGCGCTCGGTCCAGTGCGGTTCGCCCGGCGCTTCCAGATCGGCGAGCGCGGCGACGAAATCGGCCGGTGCCGCGCAGATGGCAAGATCCGGGCGATAGACGCGGCCGAGCTCGGAAGGGTCGGGATAGATGTGCACCAGCGATTGCTGGGGGTAGGGGATATCGATCAGCGTATAGGAGGAGGACGGCATTTCCGACATGCGGCTGCCGAGGAGGATCAGCAGGTCGCTCTCCTTGATCTCCTTCGCCAGAGTGGGATTGATACCGATGCCGACATCGCCGGCATAGCAGGGATGAAGATGATCGAACAACATCTGCCGGCGGAAGGAACAGCCGACAGGCAGCTGGAAACGCTCGGCGAAGCTCTGAAAATCGGCGACGGCATCGGCATCCCAGCGCGTGCCGCCAAGGATTACCATCGGCCGCTCGGCCTTCAGCAAGCGGAGATAGAAATCGTCGATCTGGCGGCGGCCGGGATGGGCCTCGACGTTGGCATAGTGCCTGGCGCGGGGTGCCTCGACCTCATCGCGCAACATGTCCTCCGGCAGCGTCAACACGACAGGGCCAGGTCGGCCGGAGGTTGCGACCGCAAAGGCGCGGGTGACGAATTCGGGAATACGGGCGGCATCGTCGATCTCACCCACCCATTTGGCGAATTCGGTGAAGGCGCGGCGGAACTCGACCTCCTGGAAGGCCTCGCGCTCGCGTGCTTCCCGCTGCACCTGGCCGATGAACAGGATCATCGGGATCGAGTCCTGCCTTGATATATGCAGGCCGGCGGAGGCGTTGGTGGCGCCGGGGCCGCGGGTCACCATGCAAATGCCGGGTTCGCCGGTCAGCCTGCCCCAACAATCCGCCATCATCGCCGCTCCGCCCTCCTGGCGGCAGACAAGGACGTCGATATCGCTGTCGCGCAACGCATCGAGCACGGCGAGGAAGCTCTCGCCGGGCACGCAGGAGAGACGCTTGACGCCATTCGCCTTCAGCGCCTCGACGATCAGTTCTCCGCCCGTCTTCTTCATGACAATGCCTTCTTCATGACGATGCCTTCCTCTCGAGCTCGGCGAGCTCCGCCAGGATTTCGGCCTGATGTTCGCCAAGACGCGGGCTCGGCCTGATGTAACGCAGCGGCGTCTCCGACAGCACCACAGGCGTCCTGACACCGGGGATCACAGTGCCCGCGGCATCTGCAAGGTCGATGCGCAGGCCGCGGGCCTGCACCTGCGGATGGGCGAACATTTCCTCGATCGTATTGATGGCGCCTGATGGAACCGCGTTCTCCTCGCAGGCCTTTAGCAGATCCGCCTTCTGCCATTTCAACGTCTCGGTGGAGACGAGGCGTCGCACTTCGCCGCGATTGCCGACGCGGGCCTTGTTGGTGGCGAAACGCTCGTCGCCGGCGATGGCCTCCAGGCCAAGGATGGTGCAGAGGCGACGGAACTGCCCATCGTTTCCAACTGCGAGAATGAGGTAGCCGTCCGCCGTCGGCACGACCTCATAGGGCGAGATATTGGGATGGGCGTTGCCGAGGCGGGTCGGCGCCTCGCCGGAAATCAGATAGTTCATGTTCTGATTGGCAAGCACGGCCGATTGCACATCGAGCAGGGCCATGTCGACCAACTGGCCTTCGCCTGATTTGAGGGCGTGAATCAGGGCGGCTTCGATCGCCGAGACGGCATAGATGCCGGTGAAGATATCGGCAATGGCGACGCCTGCCTTCATCGGCTGGCCGCCTGGTTCACCGGTGATCGACATGAAGCCGGACATGCCCTGGACGATGTAATCGTAGCCGGGGAGGCTGGCATAAGGGCCGTTCTGGCCGAAGCCGGTGATCGAGCAATAGACGAGCTTCGGGTTCACCTTGCGCAGGCTGTCATAATCGAGCCCGTATTTGACGAGGCCGCCGAGCTTGAAATTCTCGATGACCACGTCGGCGGTGGAGACGAGGCGGCGGACGAAATCCTGGCCTTCGGCGCTCTTCAGATCGGCAGTGACGGAGCGCTTGCCGCGATTGGCGGCGTGGTAATAGGCGGCCGAGAGGTTCTCGCCATCGGCACTTTCGACGAAGGGCGGCCCCCATTGGCGCGTGTCGTCGCCGCCGTCGGGATTTTCGACCTTGATGACGTCGGCACCGAGATCGGCGAGCATCTGTCCTGCCCAGGGGCCGGCGAGCACGCGGGCAAGCTCGATCACCCGGATACCGGCAAGCGGCGGCTTTTTCGTCACGGTCTCCGTCATGTTCCTCCGGGCTCTCATTCTCATTTAAGGCGCCAGCGTCACCTCAGATGTATCGGATACAGGCTTTGAAGCAAAGCGGCGCTCGCGCCAGAGGATGTAGAAGCCTGATGCCACGATGATGGCAATGCCGAGCCATTTGACCGCATCCGGAAAGTCGCCGAAGACCAGCCAGGCGAAGATTGTCGCCGAGACGATCTCGAAATATTGCAGCGGCGCCAGCGTCGAGGCCGGTGCTGCGCGATAGGCGTAGACGCCGAGGATGCCGGTGATTGCGGCCATGGCGCCGACGCCGGCGACATAGAACCAGGCGCGGCCTTCCGGCATGACCGGATCGAAGAGGTCCGAGCCGGTTCCCTGACCGAGGAAAAGCAGGAGGACACAGAAGAGCAGGCCCCAGATGCTCATCTGGAACTGCATCGACCAGGGGTCTTCCCTGCGCGAGAGGGCGCGGGTCATCAGCACGAAGATGGCGATGCACAGCGCGCTGACGACAGGCAGAAGCGCGATGTAGCCGACCTCTTCGAAACTCGGCTGGATGATCAGCATCGCCCCGAAGAAGCCGACGCCGCAGGCGGTATACCGCCGCCAGCCAATCGTCTCCTTCAGGAAGATGCCACCGAGGATCGTCACCATGATCGGCTCGACGAAGAAGATCGCGATCGCGTCTGCGACCGCCATATATTTCAGCGTCGTGACGAAGGAGATCATCGAGACGGTGATGATCGCGCCGCGGATGGCATGGAACAGGCTCTGTCGCCAGGAAAAATCGGCGAAGCTGCGCCGCCATATCACCAGTGGCAGCATGCAGAGCGCCTGGACGATGAAACGGCCGGCGGTGATCTCCCCGGATGGCACGGTCGTGATCGCAAGCTTGGCAAAAATATCGATGAGCGGCGAGACCATCACCGAGAGTACCATCAGCACAAGCCCCATCGTCACGTCGGAGGCGGACGAAACGGGGCGGGCGGAGGAGCTGCTCATGATGAAATCCCTGTACTCAGGATATTGGTCGCTCAGGATCTTGCGACGGCCCTGTCGCACCACTCGGCGAAGGCTGCGATCGCCGCATCCGCGCCGATCTCATTCAGTGTTTCGTGCCGCATGTCCTGATATATCTCACTGCTGATACGGGAGAAGCCTTGGTCTTTCAAATGGTTTGACAGCCAGAGTACCGCTTTTCCACGCTCTGTCGCCGGGTCCACTCCACCGCCGACCAGATGGATCGGCATATCCCGCGGCAGCCGGTCGAGATGGATTTTCTGCGGCGCGCGGAAGGTCAACTCGAAGAGATCGAGCCAGAGAGAGACTGAGGCGTCGAAGCCGCAGAGTGGATCGGCGACATACTTGTCAACTTCATCAGGACGACGCGACAGCCAATCGAACTCGGTGCGGCGGCCGGCAATGGATTTGCCCCAGGTGCCGAAGGTGAGCTTCGGCAGCAGGCCGCTCGGCACGTCAGAGCCCTTCAGCATGCGCTCGGCAAGCAGGATCGCCTGGGCGGCGCGGCCGGCAAGGCCAACGGCGAAATTCGAATTCCAGACGGCGACAGCATCGAAGTCGGCCGGAGCCGTGACGGCTGCATTGAGGGCGATGAGGCCGCCCATCGAATGGCCGAAGAGGATCACCGGCAGGCCGGGATGGCAGGAGGCCGCATGGCCGCGCATGGCGATGACGTCGCCAATCACCCTTTCGACCCCACCGCGCCGGGCAAAGCGGCCGATCGGCGCATCGGCTGCCGTCGTCTCGCCGTGGCCGCGATGATCGTGGGCATAGACAGGATAGCCGCGCACCGCCATCGCCTCGGCAAAGGAGCGGTATCGTTTCGAATGTTCGGCCAAGCCATGCGATATCAACAGGATCCCGCGTGCGGGGGTGATGGCCTCGGCATGGTGATAGGCCAGCGACGCCCCTGGCACGGCGAGCCTTTGCGTTTCAGAAAACATGTGGGTCCTCCCGGCGGCAACAGACCAGATCGCCGGGTAATTGCAACATCGGCGTTTGGTTATCCGATAACAAATTGCAGCCTTGTTGCGATTCAGGGTTGCGGCCTTTTGAATTTGATGCTTATTTGTTCCTGTATTGTTCTTTTTGGGGGTTGAAATGAGCAGCATGCAATTGCGTACCTTGTCGTTCGCTGTGTCGATGGTTATTGCCGGCGCCGCCGTGGCGCAGGAGGCCGGCGGGCGCACCCGCTTCATTCTGGCGGCGAGCTGGCAGCCGGCTTTTTGCCAGACAAACCAGAAGAAGGCCGAATGCGCCAGCCAGACCGGCGAGCGCCCTGACGCGACGAACTTCTCGTTGCACGGGCTCTGGCCGATGCGGCAGGATTATTGTGGTGTGAGCGCCGATCAGAAGACCGCCGACAAGGACGGCGACTGGAACAAGCTACCGGAGGTCACGCTTGCAGCGGAGACGAAGACGGCGCTTGCCAAGGCGATGCCCGGCACGCAATCCGGCCTGGAACGGCATGAATGGGTGAAGCACGGCACCTGCACGAAGATGAGTGCCGACGACTATTTCGGCGTCGGTGTGCATCTCGTGGGTGCACTCAACGCGTCGGCTGTGCGTGATCTCTTCGCTGCCAATATCGGCAAGCCGGTCAAGGCCGAAGCGATCAAGGCGGCTTTCGACAAGAGCTTTGGACCGGGTGCCGGCGATCGTGTCAAGATGAGCTGCCGGCGGGCCGGCAATGTCAGGATGATCAGCGAGCTGACGATCGGGCTTTCGGAAGCTGCCGGAGCGGCATCGGCGAAAAGTGCCGAGCTTGCCGATCTGATCCAAGGTGCTGGAAAAACGTCGTTCGGCTGCGACGAGGGCGTCGTCGACGCTGCGGGCTTTTGACCGGAAATCCTGAGTAAACCGGGTTTCGGCGTTGCCCGGAGGCGCTGTTTCGCCTACATAGCGGCACAATCAAAGTTTCCCGCCCGGAGCAGCGCAGCATGGCACGTCAGTTCATTTATCATATGTCCGGCCTCAACAAGGCCTATGGCAACAAGAAGATCCTGGAGAATATCCACCTTTCGTTCTACCCGGATGCCAAGATCGGTATCCTCGGTCCGAACGGCGCGGGTAAATCCACCGTACTGCGCATCATCGCGGGCCAGGACAAGGAGTATACCGGCGAAGCCTGGCTCGCCGAGGGTGCGACGGTTGGCTATCTGGAGCAGGAGCCACATCTCGATCCCAACAAGACGGTGTTCGAGAACGTCATGGAAGGCGTTGCCTCGAAGACCGCTGTCCTCGATCGTTACAACGAATTGATGATGAACTATTCCGATGAGACGGCGGAAGAGGGCGCCAAGCTTCAGGACGTCATCGACAGCCAGAACCTCTGGGATCTGGAAAGCCAGGTCGAAATGGCGATGGAAGCGCTGCGTTGCCCGCCGCGCGACGCCGAAGTCACCAGCCTTTCCGGTGGTGAGCGTCGCCGTGTCGCGCTCTGCCGTCTGCTGCTTTCGCAGCCGGATCTGCTGCTGCTCGACGAACCGACCAACCACCTGGACGCCGAAACCATCGCCTGGCTCGAAAAGCATCTACGCGACTATCCGGGCGCCGTGATGATGATCACCCACGATCGCTACTTCCTGGACAATGTCACCGGATGGATCCTCGAACTCGACCGCGGCCGTGGCATTCCTTACGAAGGCAACTACTCGGCCTACCTGCAGGCGAAAGCCAAGCGCATGCTGCAGGAAAGCCGCGAAGACGCATCGCGCCAGAAGGCGATCAGCCGCGAACAGGAATGGATCGCTTCCAGCCCGAAGGCCCGTCAGGCCAAGTCCAAGGCGCGTATCAAGTCCTACGAGCAGCTGGTGGATGCCGCCGAGAAGCAGCGTCCCGGCGACGCGCAGATCATCATCCCGGTCAGCGAGCGCCTCGGCCAGGTGGTCATCGAGATGGAAGGCATCACCAAGGGCTTCGAGGGCCGCACGCTGATCAACGACCTGTCGATCAAGCTGCCGCCGGGCGGCATCGTCGGCATCATCGGCCCGAACGGCGCCGGCAAGACAACACTGTTCAAGATGATCACTGGCCAGGAAAAGCCGGATGGCGGTTCGATCCGTATCGGCGAGACCGTGCATCTCGGTTATGTCGACCAGAGCCGTGACGCGCTTGCGGCTGACAAGACGGTCTGGGAAGAAATCTCCGGCGGCGCCGAAATCATCAAGCTCGGCAAGTTCGACATGAACTCCCGTGCCTATTGCGGCGCCTTCAACTTCAAGGGCGGCGACCAGCAGCAGAAGGTCGGCAATCTCTCCGGTGGTCAGCGCAACCGCGTTCACCTTGCCAAGATGCTGAAGGCCGGCGGCAACGTTCTGCTGCTCGACGAACCGACCAACGACCTCGATACGGAAACGCTGGGTGCGCTGGAAAACGCGCTGGAGAATTTCGCCGGCTGCGCCATCATCATCAGCCACGATCGCATGTTCCTCGACCGTCTGGCGACGCATATCCTCGCCTTCGAAGGCGACGGCCATGTCGAATGGTTCGAAGGTAACTTCGAGGATTATGAACAGGACAAGGTGCGCCGCCTTGGCCCCGACGCCCTTAACCCGGGCAGCCAGGCCCACAAGCGCCTGACGCGCTGATTTATTCCATCTGTTTTCGCTTGCGAGAGCCCCGGTTCGGCCGGGGCTTTTTCATGTCTGGCTCTGTCGCAATCTGAGCAGGCAATTTCGTGGAGAGAGCTAATTCTCGCTTGCCACCGCTTTTCAAATCACATAAAGATATCTTTATATCTTGATTGGATCGAAGATGAGCGAACCCTTGAAGCTTGGACTGGATGCGCTGGTGGACGTCTTGAAGGCGGCCGGCGAGCCCACGCGCCTGCGTCTTCTGGCGCTTCTTGACAGCGGCGACCTGACGGTGACCGATCTTACCGAAATTCTCGGCCAATCCCAGCCCCGCATCTCCCGTCACCTGAAGCTGCTCGGCGAGGCCGAACTGATCGAACGCTACCAGGAGGGCGCCTGGGCCTATTTCCGCCTCAAGCAGGACGGCAAGGCCGCCATGCTGGTGCGGGCGCTGCTGAAGCATGTTTCCGAGAACGATCCGACCATCCTTCGCGACGGCGAGCGGCTCTCGCAGGTCAAGCGTCAGCGCGCCGAGCGGGCGCAGGCCTATTTCAGCCGCAACGCGGCCGAGTGGGACGAGCTTCGCCGCCTGCATGCGGCCGACGAAGAGGTCGACGCCGCTGTCATCCGGCTGCTCGGCAGCCAGCCGATCGACTCGCTGCTCGATCTCGGCACCGGCACCGGCCGCATCCTCGAACTCTTGTCCGGGCTCTACCGCCGCGCGACCGGCGTCGATGCCAGCCGCGACATGCTGAGCGTGGCGCGTGCGAATCTCGACAAGTCCCGCATCACCAAGGCCACCGTGCGCCATGCCGATATCCTGAACCTGCCGTTCGAGGGACAGGATTTCGATCTGGTGACGATCCATCAGGTGCTGCATTTCTTCGATCAGCCGGAAATTGCGATCGCGGAAGCGGCGCGCATGCTCCGGCCGGGTGGCCGGCTCGTGGTCATCGACCTTGCGCCGCACACGCTCGAATATCTCCGCGACGAGCATGCGCATGTCCGTCTCGGCTTTTCGCACCAGGCAATGTCCGACTGGCTGCGCAAGGCCGGGCTCGACGTCGAGCAGGTCGTCGATCTTCATCCGGGTCAGCAAAGCGAGCAGGGGTTGACGGTTACCGTCTGGCTCGCGCGCGATCCGAGGCGCCTCATGGCTTCGCAGGCGAGCGAAGGTGCCGAACCTACATTTGCCGGGAGGGTATGACATGGTTTTGAAAAACGAAGCGCGCGGCCGCAACATCAGGGTCTCCTTCGAATTCTTCCCGCCTAAATCGGAGGAGATGGAAGGGCAGCTCTGGCATGCCGTCAGTCAGCTGCAGGACTGGGACCCGGATTTCGTCTCGGTGACCTATGGCGCCGGCGGCACCACCAAAGCGCCGACGCTGACCACCGTCACGCGGTTCCTGTCGCAGACGCCGCTTGCCACCGCCTCGCATCTCACCTGTGTCGGTGCGACCAAGGAAGAGACGCATCAGGTGGTCGACACGTTCCGCAAAGCCGGCGTAACGCATTTCGTGGCGCTGCGCGGCGATGCGCCCGGCGGC
>NZ_JALBGX010000064.1:0-39649 GCF_023006465.1 Rhizobium sp. PRIMUS64
GCCAGCGCCAGCGCGTCGCCATCGGCCGCGCCATCGTGCGGCGGCCGGATGCCTTCCTGCTCGATGAGCCGCTGTCCAATCTCGACGCCGAACTCAGGGTCAGCATGCGGGCCGAACTGGCGGCCCTTCACGCCCGCCTGAAGGCGACGATGATCTATGTCACCCACGATCAGGTCGAGGCGATGACGCTGGCCGACCGCATCGTCGTCTTGAGAAGCGGCAGGGTCGAGCAGGTGGGAACGCCGCTGGAACTCTATAACAACCCGGCCAATCGTTTCGTCGCCGGCTTCATCGGCGCGCCGCACATGAATTTCCTCGAAGGTGCGATTGTCGGTCACCAGGGCGGTTTCGCTGAGGTCGAAACCGTTGGTGGCCATCGTCTCTCGGTGATTGCCAAGGAGGCACGCCCGACGGGCGAAAGGGTCAGCATCGGCATCCGCCCGCAACACATCACCCTGGCCGATGCGGCCTCAGCGAGCAGACTGGACACCCGCGTCACCCTTGTCGAGGAACTGGGCTCGGAGACCGTCGTCCACGCCGACGCAGGCGGGAAGAAGCTGATTGCGGTCTTTGCCGGCCAGCAGCGGATGAAATCGGGCGACAGCCTGCCGCTGCATCTCGATCCCCATGTGCTGCACCTCTTCGGCGAGGACGGGGGGCGCCTGTCCTGATGGGCTGCGAGAGCTGGTCAGCTTCCAGTCAGGCGCTCCCAATTCGCATGCGCGAACTTTGCCTTTTTGGCCGCATCGAGCTCCAGATCTTCGACAAATCGCCGCGCCTCGCCTCCGGGGCGATATTGGTATGGGTAGTCTGTCGAGAACAGGATGCGGTCCCCTCCGACGGCATCGATCGCCTGTTGCAAATAGGCCGGGCTGAACATGCCGCTTGCCGTCACATAGAGATTGTTTCGGACATAGTCGAGGAATGGCCGCTGGAGTTTGGACACCCGATCCAGCATGACGAGCCGCTCGAGATAAAACAGCACCAGCTCACCCCAGTGCCCGAGGATGACCTGGAGGTTCGGGTGACGGTCAAAGACGCCGCGCAGGATCAGGCGCACGAACTGGATGCCGGCCTCGAAATGCCATCCGAGGGCAAATGTGGACAGGGCGAGATCGATGGATGCGCCGAAGCCCGCATAATAGCTTTCGCGAATGCTTGTCTGCGGGATCTGAGGATGAATCAGGAGCGGGACATTGAGTTCCGCTGCGCTGGCGAATGTCGGTTCGAAGATGACATGATCGAGATTCTTGTCGCCGACCCGGCCGAACAGAACGGCACCTTTGCAGCCGAGTTCCTCGACGGCTCGCTGTAGCTCCCGCGCCGCCTCGTCCGGTTGCGCAAAGGAGAGAGCCGCCATCGCCTGGAAGCGGGATGGGTGAGCCGAAACAGCCTCGGCCAGATAATCATTGGCGCGACGAGCAAGATCAATGCCAAGATGGCCGAGATTATTGAGACCCGGGGTCGTCAACGACAGAACCTGCACATCGACGCCGGTCTCGTCCATCAGAGCCTGCCGCCGCTCTCCAAGATCCGCCAGCCGTTCGCCGAGCAGACCCGGATTGAGCCCAAGCGTTCCGTCGTCGGCGCCGGGGATCGTGTTCCACCCATGCTTCACCTCATCGGGCAGGACATGCTCTTCGATTGCGATGATCTTCATTGGTGAATTCCTTCGGTCAGGACTTCTGGGTGAGTTGATCGACGATCGCCTGGCCGACGCCGTGTGCAGACGCGGGGTTCTGACCTGTGATCAGACGGCCATCGACCACCACCTTCTCCGTCCAGTTCGGCGCCGGCTGATGCAGCGCGCCTCGCTCCTTGAGGGTCGTTGCCAACAGATAAGGCACGACCTTGGTGTACTTGACCTCCGCCTCTTCCTCGTCCGTGAACGCGGCGAGCTTCTTGCCCGCGACCAAATGGCTGCCGTCCGAGAGCGTTGCGTTCACCAATGCAGCGGGGCCGTGGCAGACCGCCGAGACGATGCCGCCGGTTTCGTAGATATCGCGGATGACGCCTTGCACAGCCGGGCTGTCGGCGAAATCCCACATCGTTCCATGACCGCCGGCGAAGAACACCGCTGAGTAGCGAGCGGGATCGAGTTCGTCGAGGATGAGCACGAGTGGGCGAGCGCATCGCGGAACTCGCGGTCCTTCCAGAAGCGGGCGTTGACCGGATCGGTGAGGTCGAAGAAGTCGATCGGCGGATGGCCGCCCCGGATCGAGGCTATCTCGGTCGGGATTCCGGCCGCGCGGAAAACCTCGAGTGGATGCGTGAGTTCGACCATCGCAAAGCCGGTCGGCTCGCCGGTATCGCCTCTGATCGGATGGCTGGTGACCACGCAAAGGATGGGCTTGATGTTAATTGCCATTGTCTTGGCTCCGCACGAGTTGAGCGAGGCAATGTCGATCACGAAGGTCGCTCTTCAACATGCGCTCGTAGGCTCTGCTGCGCCCGCCGAATTCGCGATCGGGCGCAAACTGTTCCGTTGTATCGCAGACGGGGAATCTCAGGCGTTGCCGGGCGCAAACAGCGATTCCCAGTTGAGGAAGGGGCCAAGCGGGATGACCTCCCAGTCGATGAGCCCGGCCTTGGCCAGCGGGAATTCGCTCAGGGCCTGCTTGGCGGCTTCGACCGACTCGCATTCGGCGATGATGGCGACACCCGGACGGTCCTGGCGAAAATAGATGTCGCGGATGATGCCGCCCTTGTACATCTGCCAGGCGTGTCGGGCTTCATCCGTCATATGCGGCTGGTACTTTTCCAGACTAGCGCCAGGCTGGGGAATATCGAGGCAAAGCAGTTTCATGGCAAAATTCCTTGGTTGAGAAAGATGGATCAGGCGGGTTGAAACCGGCGCACGGTCTCGGCCACGCGACGACCGAGGTAGCCCGCGGTGTTGAGGTCGCTTCCGGCCGGCGTGATATCTGGCGCTTGATCAACATTCGATTGGGTCATGACGCCAAGCCAGCTCCCGAGCCGGTTGAGGTCGTCTGTGTTGCCGGTGCTGCTGCTGTTGCCCGGCATCAGATCGAGACCAACCCAGATCATGCCGTGTTGCGCGGCAAACAGCGCCATCGATACGAGCGAGTTCAGCTTGTCGCCGTGCTGGGCTCCGGAGTTGGTGAAACCGGCAGCGATCTTGTTACGCCACTTCAGCTCCGACCAGGCCGCTTTGGTGGAGTCCTCGAAGAACTGCTTGAGCTTGGCGCTAATGAGGCCGTTATAGGTCGGCGACCCGAAGATAATGGCGTCGCTCCGTTCCAGCGCATTCCAGTCCATCGCGCCATCCGCGACGGCGACCAGTTTCGCCTCGGTTCCTTCCACTTCCCGTACGCCCTCGGCAACCGCCTCGGCGACACGCGCGGTATGGCCGTAGCCGCTGTCATAGACGATGGATACCAGCAATTGCCGTCCTTCCGTTGATGAGATGGCGCGCGAACGGTGGGCGATGTTTGCGATGTGTCCGGCCTGCTCAGGTTGCGGTTGCCATGAAATATCGATTGCTCGGCCAGCCTTATATCGTAGAATATAGTTGACGATTAGAAATCGTTTTTCTCTTCTTTGGTTCCTTAGGTTCTCCAATCTCAGGACCGTTATTTGCGAGGATCCGCACGGTGCGAGACAGGTTTGATGGGGTGCAAGTCTTTGTCGAGGCAGTCGAGACGGGCGGCTTCGCCAAAGCTGCCGAGCGATTGTCGTTGACGCGCTCCGCGGTCGGTAAGGCCATCGCGCGTCTCGAGGAGCGCCTGGGCGTCCGGTTGTTTCACAGGACCACGCGGACGCAGAGCCTGACCGAGGATGGTCAGCAATATTACGAGCGCTGTGTGCGTGCGATCGAGGAATTGCGCGCGGGCGAGTGTCTGCTGGAATCGGGCCGGCGCGAGGTCGTCGGCAGGTTGCGCGTGTCGCTGCCCGTCTTGTTTGGCCGCTACTGCGCCGCACCCATCCTGCGTGCCTATGCGCGCCAGCACGAGAGGCTTGAACTCGAACTCAGCTTCAGTGACCGCCAGATCGATCTGATCGCCGACGGCTTCGATTTGGCGGTGCGCAACGGCGCCCTTGGCAACGGAACCGCGCTCCACGCCCGGCGACTGGTCAGCCCACGCAAGGCGCTCTGCGCCTCTCCAGCCTATCTTGCCGCACGAGGGGAGCCGAGTTCTCTGGGGGATCTGTCAGAACATGACACCCTCGTATATTGGCGCAACGATTATGGCCTGACCTGGCAGCTTCCCGATGCGACCGGTGCTCTCATCGACCTGTTGGTCACTTCAAGACTGCGCTTTGACGATCTCGAAGTGATCGCCGATGCCGCCGTCGATGGCATGGGCCTGGCTTGGCTTCCCTACTGGCTGATCCATGACCGCGTGCAGGCAGGCGAACTGATCGAACTCTGGACCGATCGACCGAGGGCGGCGATGGAATGCTACGCCGTCTGGCCAACCACCCAATATCTGCCGCTGCGGTCGCGACTGGCGATCGATGCGCTTGCCACCGAATTGCCGAAGCGTTTCGTTGTCTGAAGCGGATCCCTTTGCGCTTCATTTCCCGCAGGAGCCGCGCAACGGTGCCTGAAGTGGCTCTCCATGGTGTCGTCGCAGCCGCTCACGTTGAATAACGCAATGCGTTCACGAGAAGGGAAAAAGCGGGCGAAGACTGGCGTCGGCTTGGGTAGTAGAGATGGAAGCCCTCCCAATAGGGCGAAAAATCTTCCAGAAACCGGTGGAGGCGACCAGTTCCGAGATGGAGCTTGGCGATATCTTCCGGGACATAGGCAAAGCCGAAGCCGTCGAGAGCCGCCTCAAGAACGTTGTAGATCGTGTTGAAGACCAGCTGTCCGTCCACCCGAACCTTGATCTCGCGGCCGTTCTCTTCGAACTCCCAGGCATAGAGACCGCCATAGGTGGGCAGGCGCAGATTGATGCACCTGTGCTGCATGAGGTCCTTCGGATGTCTTGGAATATCGCGTGAGGCAAAGTAGGATTCTGCGGCGACGACCGCGAAGCGAACATCCGGCCCGATCCTCACCGAGATCATGTCCTTGGCGATCTGTTCGCCGAAGCGCACGCCCGCGTCGTAGCCTTCACTGACGATGTCCTGCAGACCGTAGTTCACGTCCAGTTCGAGCCTGATGTCGGGATATTGTTGTAGAAAGGTTCGAAGCTTTGGCCATATGTAGCACTGGATCTGGTAATCGCCGGCGGTCAATCGGACGGTTCCAGCCGGCTGGTCCCGAAGAATGTTGAGCCCATCGAGCGCAGATCCGATCTCGTCGAAAAGCGGACCGATGCTCTGCAGCATCCGTTCGCCTGCCTCGGTGGGTGAGACGCTGCGCGTCGTCCTTGTCAGCAGCCGCACCCCCAGCCGCTGCTCGAGCTGACGGAGCGTATGGCTCAGCGCCGACTGCGAGACGCCGAACTTGGCGGCGGCTTTGGTGAAACTGCGCTCCCTCGCAACCACCAAGAACACCATCAGGTCGTTGATATTCTGGCGCTCCAATGATGATTCCTCCTCATAGACCGACGCCCATCATAAACGCCTGCCTATGAAATGGTAGCAATCAACTCTGGACCAGCAAGCACGCCGGACCCCTTTCCGCCGG
This sequence comes from Rhizobium sp. PRIMUS64, assembly GCF_023006465.1. NCBI lineage: Bacteria > Pseudomonadati > Pseudomonadota > Alphaproteobacteria > Hyphomicrobiales > Rhizobiaceae > Rhizobium > Rhizobium sp. PRIMUS64. Next base: position 5,600 of record NZ_JALBGX010000064.1, read on the forward strand.
ACCGGCGTGCTTTCGCTGCAGGCTGGAGCTTCACTTCGCCCGGCTACGCAGCACCTCTCCGACAACCGACGATGCAGAGAAGGCGTTCGGCCAGCCGGCGTAGAAGGCCGTATGGGCAACGACCTCGCCGGCTTCGTCGGCGGTAAGGCCGTTATCCATGGCGCGGTTGAGGTGATAGGTGATCTGAGCGCTCTGGCCCGATGCGATCAGCGAGCTGACCGTCACGAGGCTGCGGTCTCGCGGTGCAAGGCCCGGCCGCTGCCAGAGATCGAGGAACAGCGGGTCGGTTGTGAACTGCACGAGCCCCGGAGAGATCGGACCGACATTCTTTTCGACGCCGGTGGCGCGTTGGCGCTCGGCTTCCTCGTTGAGTGGCAGCAGTTGCGGAGAGGCCGCAGGCAGCTGATCGGTGGTGATGCCCCGATCTTTGAAGACGTCCTTCGTCGCCGCGACTGCCGACATCGCGTTCGACCAGCCCGAGTAGAAAGCCAGATGCGTGATGATCTCGGAGACCTCCGTCGAGGTCACCCCGCTATCGAGAGCGACGTCGATGTAGTGCTTCAGATCGATTGCCTGGTTTCGGGCGATCAGCACGGCCAGAGTGACGATGCTGCGATCGCGACGTGACAGTTGCGGCCGCTGCCACAGGTTTCCGAGCAAGTCCTCTTCAGCGTATCGGCCAAGAGCCGGCGATACGGACTGGATATCGCTGACCGACAATGATGAAGCACTTGCCGGCATGGCTCCGCCTCCACTTCCTTCCTGGGCCATGAGAGGCTCGCCCATCGTGAGCGAGATTGCCGTGGCGGCCAAAATTCGTTTCATGATGATATCCTTCCAACTTGGTTGTTCCGGCATCGCCTGGACTGAGCCTGCAACGGCGCAACGACAAAAGCTGCAAAGCGCCCGTCGTCAGCGTCGATGCAGGGTTCTGTGGTATTGCTGCTGCAGAATGTGCCGCTAGAGACCGGATCGACGCAGCATTTCTTCGGGATAACGAGCTCCCTGAATGACGATGTTGGTCTGCTCGATCTCATCGAGATCGGCCTTGTCCAAGGTGACGTTCAGCGCCCCGATATTCTCCTCGAACCGTTCGAGCTTGCGGGTGCCGAACAGCGGAACAATCCAGCGCTTCTGCGCCAGCAGCCAGGCTAGCGCGACCTGCGCCGGCGTCACACCATGCTTCTCGCCGATCTTGCCGGTCAGCTCGACCAGCTTCAGGTTGGCAAGACGCGCTTCCTCGGAGAAGCGGGGGATTCCCGCTCGGATATCGGAACTGTCGAATGTGGTGTTGAGGTCGATCTTGCCGGTCAGAAATCCCTTGCCGAGAGGGCTGAAAGGCACGAGCCCGATGCCGAGCTCCTCGAGCGTCGGAATGATTTCGGCCTCCGGCTCGCGGGTCCACAAGGAATATTCGCTTTGCAACGCGGCCACCGGCTGTACCGCATGCGCACGGCGTATCGATCGGGCACCGGCCTCGGACAGACCGAACCACCGCACCTTGCCCTCGGCGATCAGCTCCCTGACCGTCCCGGCCACATCTTCCATGGGCACGTCTGGATCGACCCGGTGCTGATAATAAAGGTCGATGTGGTCGGTGCGCAGGCGCTTTAGGCTGCCCTCGATGGCGCGGCGGATCTGCGCCGGCTTGCTATTGACGCCACCGCGGTGCTCGCCCGTCTCCTGATCGATGTCCCAGCCGAATTTCGTGGCGATCTTGACCTTGTCGCGAACCGGAGCAAGCGCCTCGCCCACCATCTCCTCGTTCGTCCAGGGGCCGTAGACTTCAGCGGTGTCGAAGAAATCCATGCCGTGTTCGACAGCGGTGCGAAGCAGGTCGATCATCTCCATTCGGTCGGGGAGCTCGCGGGCCTTGCCATAGCCCATGGCGCCCAGCGACAAAGCGGAGACCTCCAGGCCCTGGCCGAGTGTGCGCTTGATCATTTGCTTCTCCTCTTTTCAGGTTGATTTGAAGAGCTATCGACGACGCGCGCCCTGAGGCGATCGCATGCCGATCTCATGCGATCCGAGCGCCGTCATGTATTTTCCTCGCGCGGCGTGATCCGGACAGTTGCCGCGCGTGCTCGGGCACTGACCATTGGCGGTAGATACTGGCTCTTGCGGTATTTGGCCCGGTAGGCGTCGTCGATGCGATCGTTGATCGGGCCGTCCACAGGCTCGAAGGCGACCGTGCGCGTCATCCCGGCGGCAATGATCCGTCCAGCCTTCTGGTGGACCGCCGCCTGGTACCAGCGGGACTTCTGACCATGGTAGCCGCGTACATAGAGCCAGCCATCGACGACAACCTCCCAGATCCAGGTCGGGGTGCCATAGGTGGCGCCATCTTCGCGAAACGGTGCGATTTTCAAATCGTCGGCCTGATCGATTTTGCTAAGCTCGTCATCCGACCAGTTCATCGTCGCTCTCCGCTCAGTTTGGCTACGGTCGTGATACCGCTTCCCGATCTCATGCTCCGAATATAGAGCGCGTACCCAACTATGATTAGGCGCCGCAAATCGCATGAACTTATGAGCGTGAAACATCAATGCGGGTCACAGGTGGAGGTTCGGCCTGCGACGCAGCTTTTTGCTCTTACGGTCCTCTGCTGGAAAGGTGGCTGAAACGGACATCCGTCCTCGCTCACATCAGTAGGGGGCCTAACTCGGCGCACCGGAACATGGTGATCGATTGCGGTTCTATCGGCATTCTGCTACGAACGACCTGTCGAAAGAGTGCTGACCGGATGGTAGCCCGGTCGCCGTCTCAAGGGACGGCAATTCTCCCTCCAAGGGTATCCGCGACACCTGAGACCGGCTTGCCGGTCGCAAAGGTGTGTCCGCTGATAACCACGTCATCGTCGGCGCACCTTCTCAACTGTTGGAAGGATGGACGACCTTGAAGCTCACAGGAAACACAATTCTCATTACTGGCGGCGCAACCGGCATCGGTTTTGCGCTCGCGCGGCGCCTTTCCGAAAAGGGCAATCACGTCATCATTTGCGGTAGAAGCGAAGCCGCGCTCCGGAAGGCTCAGGAGGACGTGCCTGCGCTGATCACCCGCATTTGCGACGTTGCTAACGGCGAGAGCCGCCATTCTATGGTCGAATGGCTGAAGGCGGAGCATCCGGCACTCAACGTCGTCGTCAACAACGCCGGCGTTCAGTATCGGCGCGATTTCAATACCGATCCGGCGATCGACACTCTCGATCAGGAAGTGGCGATCAATCTTACGGCGCCGATCCATCTGATCGCCGAGCTGCTCGCTACCTTGCGGCAGCAAGAACATGCCTTCATCATCAACGTCAGCTCGGGCCTCGCTTTTTCGCCGATGGCCGATGTGCCGGTCTATTGCGCCACGAAGGCCGCGATCCACTCCTTTACGCTCAGCCTGCGCCATCAGTTGAAATCCACAGCAATTCGGGTGATCGAGGTCGCGCCACCGATCGTCGATACCAGTCTGGGCGGTGGTACGCGCAGCGAAGGCACCGCAAGCCGCATGATGGTCTCCTCGGAAGAGTTCGCTGCCGATGCGCTGGCGCAGCTTGAAGCGGATAAGGATGAGATCCTCGTCGGCATCTCCGCGGACACGCGCCGGATGGGCGAAGCCCTGTTCGAGCGCATGAACAGCCGCTCCTGATGGGTGTGGATTGCCGTGGCCGGTCGCGGCAATCCCTCCCGAAGATCGCTGCTCGGCCGCTAGATCTCCAAGCGGACGACGTCACACCAACGATGGTGCCAGAATCTGGCACCGTGGTGGTCTAACCTGCATCGACGTGACGGAATTCAGGAAAGCCATGGTTATCAGACTTCGCGGCGACGCCGGAAATTGCCTCCGCGGATGTCCATGCGATCCCCAAGCATCCCCGTCAAACGCGGGCAGGGAGGTCGCCTGGTCTGGCGCTGCCCGGGCTCGCGGCGGCTGCCACTGTCACAACCGTGCCTTCAGCAAAACAGGAAGAATGGCCCACCATGAAACGCATTCAATATCACCAGTACGGCGGCCCCGATCTGATGCGGCTCGAGGAGTTCGAACTGGCTTCGCCGGGTAAAGGACAAGTGGCGGTCAAGATCAAGTTCGCAGCGATCAATCCCATCGATTGGAAGCTGCGGGCGGGACGGATGAAGATCGTTACGGGAAGGACTTTTCCTCGTGCAATGGGGATGGATATTTCCGGGACGGTCATTTCGGTCGGTGAAGGGGTGACGCGTTTCAAGACCGGCGATGCCGTTTTCGGTCTTGCCCGGTTCAAGGAGAGCGGCGCCCTGGGAGAGGCTGTCGTCACCAAGGACAGCTTCTTGGCCAAGAAGCCCGACACCGTTTCGTTTGAGGAGGCGGCTTGTCTCGGGACGCCTGGAGCCACTGCTTGGAACGGGCTGGTCGACAAAGCGAAGCTGACTGCCGGCGAGCACGTCTTCATCAATGGCTGTACCGGTGCGGTGGGCGAAGCGGCTGTGCAGATCGCGCAGATTCTGGGCGCAAAGGTCTCGGGCAGTTGCAGCGCGGTGGCGACGGAACGGGCGCGGGCCCTCGGCGTTCAAACCGTGTTCGACTATCGGACAACTGATTTGTCGACGGTTCGCGAGCGTTTCGATGTGGTCTACGACACGGCTGCGACGCTGACGGACGCCGTGGGGCTTGGGCTCTTGCGTCAGAATGGCCGGTTCGTCGACCTCAATCCCACGCCGGGGAAATTCATTCGGTCAATGTTCAACCGAAGACTGAAGGTTGTGGTGTGCACACCGAGGCCCGAGATTCTCGATAGACTCGCTCGTGCCGCCAAGGACGAAAATCTTCGCCTTCCGATCGCCGAGATCGTGCCCCTCAGCGAAGCGATTCCACTCATCACGGCTCTTGAGTCCGGACGGAAGCTCGCCGGAAAAGCCCTCGTCGTGATGGAGTGAGCGTGTCACGAAGCCATCGATTATTTGACCTGATGCAAGTTCTTCGTCGTCACCGCGGAACGGTGGCCGGCTTGACGCTTGCGCGCGAGCTCGGCGTTTCGCTGCGGACCATCCGTCGTGACATCGTGACGCTGCAGGCCATGGGCGCGGATATCGATGGAGAGCCCGGGGTCGGCTACATACTGCAGCCGGGTTTCCTTTTGCCGCCTCTGTCTTTCACGGAAGAAGAGATCCAGGCGCTTGTCGCTGGCGCGCAGTGGGTTAGTCGGCACACAGACGATGCTTTGGCGCACGCTGTTCAAAACGCGCTCGCAAAAATCGGCGGTGTGCTTCCCCCCGACCTGCGACGGGGCTTGGACGACAACACGTTCTTTGTTGGTCGTTCTGAAAAAGGTTCATCGGTGCTTGATCTGGCGCAGGTCAGGCGAGCGATGCGCGAGCAGCGAAAGATCCGCATCACGCACGCAGATCAAAGCGGGGCTGTGTCCGAAAGGAACATATGGCCAATCATGCTGGGATTCATTGATTCACAGCGATTTATCGCGGGTTGGTGCGAATTGCTGGGCGACTTTCGCATTTTCCAAGCTGACCACGTCATGACCGTCAGTTTCCTGGACGATCACTATCCGGGAAACCGCCGCCAACTCGTCAAGGAGTGGCGCGCTCAGGAAAAGCATCCCTGCAAACAGAGGGATTGCGGATAGCTGATTGTTGCCTCGGCCCCCGAATTTAACCTCGCTCTGCAGGCATGCCTGCAGAGCGTTTCGAAGACTTTATAGAGATCGGAAATAATGATGGCTTATACGACTTCCTCCGACCGCCCCTTCAAGCAGAAGCGGCGAATTTGGGCCTTTTGGGTGCTGACCGTTGCCTTTGTCACCTTCCAGCTCATCGCGCATCCGGGCTTCGGACCTGAAAGCCTTTTTCTCACACTGCTCGCTCAGTTTGGAACATTGTTGATCGCTTTTGGCATAATCGGACGAATCTGGGCGACCATCTATATTGGAGGTCGAAAGAATTCCGCGCTTGTGACCCAGGGACCCTATTCGATCACGCGCAACCCTCTTTATCTCTTTTCGCTCTGCACGATCAGCGGCGTCTGCCTGGTGTTTGGAAGTCTGCTTATCACCGCAATTTTCACGCTGCTCGCCTATCTTGTGTTCAGATATACGGCGAAGCGGGAGGCTGTATATTTGTCTCACCTCTTCGCTGAGCCATATGCGGAATACGCCCGGCGCACACCGTTGTTCTGGCCCAATTTCTCGAACTTTGAGTGGGGGCAGGCTCCGGTGATTTCCAACCGGGCGCTGCTGGTGACATCAAGAGATTCTCTCTTCACCATCGCCATGATCCCATTTTCCGAACTGGTCGAATACCTTCGAGAAAGCGGCTTTCTAGCCATGGCTATTATTGTTCCTTGAAAGTGACTGTGTGAACAGCACCTCTTCGGCGAGGACGGGCGGCGCCTGTCCTGATAGGCTGCGAGAGCTGGTCTCGCGCTCGCGCAGACAAACGACGCCGACCCCAATCATCCTGCGACATCGGCGCAGGCAAGCCAGCCGTCCGACGCTGACGACGGACGATGGGGCAGGGCCAGGAAGCCATGCCCGGCGGATCCGGCATGATACCCGACGGAATGATGGGGCGAACATGACGATGCCGTCCGGCATGATGGGCGGCATGCCGATGATGGCGATGCGCGGACACATGATGAAAATCATGTTCGCCGTCGCCGACGCCGACGGAGACGGCGCGCTGTCCTTCGAGGAGGTGACGGCGATCCACAAGCGCATATTCAACAGCGTGGACGCGAACAACGACGGCAAGGTCACGACCGACGAATTGCAGGCGTTCATGCGGCCGTAGCGGGGCCTGGGATCCAGCCTCGGCTCTGCGAATAGTCGCGGAGCCGCCGAGGATATGATAGGATCGCAATGCATTGACCACGGGAGGGGTAAATGCGCCGAGTCCTTCTGTGTCTGATCCTTTGCGCGCAATCCGCATCGACGGCGGCGGCGTCCGAGCTCGCCATTTTCCACACCGCTTCGTTCGGCGGCAGCCGGTCGGTCAGCCTCAGCCTGGCAGAGGGCGGTCCCGCCCGCGATCGCGCCTTTGATTTCGATGTAGTCATCACGTTGTCGGAATTCGACGGTGACGGGACGGTGCTCTATCGGGACGGGGGAAGACACCAGGCGAGCGTGCGCTGCGTTGCGCCCGCCATGGTGCGGATCAATTCCGCCGACTATGTGATCGACCTGTCGACGCGGCCGGGAACCGACTGGAAGCACGATCTCTGGGCGGCGCTCTGCACCGCTCCGGTTTCCTGAGCGGCAGCTTAGCGTGGCTTGATTGATCGAGGCGTCAGACCTTCCGGGGACGAACCTCCATAAACACGTATGGGGCGGCGGTTCCCGAGGGGATCGCATAGACGTCATAGACCGCGGCCGGATCGACACCCATTCCCAATGAGCCGGACGGCATCCCCGGCACGGCCAGTCCTCGGACCGGCGGCCGCTCTCGGAGCAGGCGCTGCACGGCCTCGAGCGGAACATGTCCCTCAAGGTAGTATTCCTCGACGACGGCGGTGTGGCACCCCTCCAAGTCGGCAGGTACGCCCAGCCGTGCCTTGACCGCGCCAAGGTCGTCGGTGTCGCGGGCGTCGACGGAAAATCCTGCCGCGGCCATCGCCTTCGACCATTCATGACAGCAGCCGCAGTTCGGATCCTTGTAGACGGTCATCTTCGCCGGGGCGGCGCGGGCTCCTGCGCCAAGGAAAGCCAAGGCTGATGCCGCCAACGCGATGAAGCTTCTCCTGTGCATCGTCTCCACTCCTCGATGTCCCGCCGCCCAGACCCGTCCGGGCGGCGGGAGGTGGCTATTTTACTTCGGTGACGGTCAACTTGCCATTCACGCGTTCGGCAACGAACTCGATGTTCGAACCTTCCTTCAGTCTTTCGAGCAGAGCCGGGTCTTCCACCCGGAAGACCATCGTCATCGCCGGCATGTCGAGGTTCTTCAGGTCCTCATGCTTGATGGTGACCTTCTTTGCCTTTGTGTCGACCTTGTTGACGATACCCTTGGTGTATTCTTCGGCGAGTGCGCCGAAGGCTGCGCTGGTGCAGAGCAGGGCGGCGAGGCCAATTTTGATCATTGCAGTTTTCATGCTTGTGGCTCCTTTTTGCGGGTTACTTGCCAGCGACGGTGACGTCGCCGTGCATACCGGCCTCGTAGTGGCCGGGGATCAGGCAGGCGAACTTGAACTCGCCGTCGGTGGTGAACTTCCAGATGATCTCGCCGGATTGGCCGGCCGGAAGACGGATGGAGTTGGCGTCGGCATGTTCCATTTCCGGGAACTTCTCCATGACCTTCTTGTGCTCCAGGATCTTGTCTTCCTGATCGAGCACGAATTCGTGGTCGACGGTTCCGGCATTCTTGATCGCGATCTTGACCGTCTGCCCTTTGCGGACGTTGAAGACGGCGGGGGTGAACAACATTTTCCCGTCGTCGGTTTCCTTCATCGTGACGCGGATCGTCTGCGTCGCCTTGGCCTTGTCGCCGGGTTCTCCGATGGCCATCTTCTCGCCGTGGCCACCGGCATGATTGCCTGAGGCAAGTGCTGGCGACGCGATTGCTGCGAGGGCCAGTGCCATGAGATAATTCTTCATCCGTAATTCCTTTTCGATGTTGAGATTGGACCTCAGCCGTTTGTCGGCTTCGGCGTGATTTGCGTTTCTGCGTCTTTGGCCTTGGTCGCGTCCGGAAGTTCTCCGGTCCACTCCCAGGCCTGCGTTCCGGGCGGGTTTTCGTACCAGCCGGGATCTGAGTAATCGTCTGCCGAGATCCCCTCGCGGACCTTGACGACCGAGAACATGCCGCCCATTTCGATCGGACCATGCGGTCCCCAGCCGGTCATCATCGGGACGGTGTTCTCGGGGATGGGCATTTCCATTTCGCCCATATCTGCCATGCCCTTGGTGCCCATGGGCATGTATTCCGGCTGCAGCTTCCTGATCTTCTCAGCGACCTTCGACTTGTCAGCCCCGATGAAGGTTGGAATGTCGTGACCCATGGCGTTCATCGTGTGGTGCGATTTGTGGCAGTGGATCGCCCAGTCGCCGAGATACTTGGCGTCGAACTCGTAGGCACGCATCGCGCCGACGGGGATGTCGATGCTCACCTCCGGCCACCGCGCTTCCGGCCGCACCCAGCCGCCGTCGGTGCAGGTCACTTCGAAATCGTAGCCATGCATGTGGACCGGATGGTTGGTCATCGTCAGGTTGCCGACGCGGACGCGCACCCGGTCATTCCTGGACACGACGAGAGGACTGATGTCCGGGAACACGCGGCTGTTCCAGCACCACATGTTGAAGTCGGTCATCTCCATGATCCGCGGCACGTAGGAGCCGGGGTCGATGTCGTAGGCGTTGAGCAGGAAGACGAAGTCTCGGTCGACGCGCATGAACTTGGGATCTTTCGGATGGATCACGAAGAAACCCATCATGCCCATCGCCATCTGCACCATCTCATCGGAATGCGGGTGGTACATGAAGGTGCCGGATTTCACGAGGTCGAACTCGTAGACGTAGGTCTTGCCGACTGGAATGTGCGGCTGCGTCAGGCCGCCGACGCCGTCCATGCCCGACGGCAGGATCATGCCGTGCCAGTGGATCGTCGTGTGCTCGGGCAGCTTGTTGGTGACGAAGATGCGGACGCGATCTCCCTCGACAGCCTCGATCGTCGGTCCCGGTGACTGTCCGTTGTAGCCCCACAGATAGGCGGTCATGCCGTCTGCCATCTCGCGTTCGACCGGTTCGGCGACGAGGTGGAATTCCTTGACGCCATTGTTCATCCGATGCGGCAGGGTCCAGCCGTTCAGGGTGACGACCGGCTGATAGTCAGGGCCGGAGCTAGGGAGGAGCGGCGGCTGCATGTCGGCCGATTCCATCGTCGGGGCCTCGGGCAGACCCATCGCCGAGGTCTTCGTCCAGGCGGCTGTGGTGAGCAGGGCAGCGCTGGCGCCAAAAAGTTGTCGTCTGTTGAACATGGTGTGTCCTTTCTCAATGACCGCCGCCAGCGCTGCTTTCGGAAGCAGCGGCGACCTCGGTCTCTGCCGACGCCTTCGTCGCGCCGCCGCCGTAGATCGCAGGCGCCAGATCGGCTTCGGCCAGCCAGAAATCTCGCTTCGCGTTGACGGAAAGCAGGGTGGAGTTGATCTTGTCGCGGGTGTCCGTCAGCAGCTCGAAGGTGTTCGAGATCATGCCGTTGTAGGTCAGCAGGGATTCCTCCTCGACCTTGGTGCGCAGCGGCACGACGTCGTTGCGGTAGTGCCGCGCGATATCGTAGTGCGAGCGGTAAGCCTCGTAGGCGGAGCGTGCTTCCGAGCGGACGTTGACGGCTTTTTCAGCCAAAAGGTTCGCCGCCCGCATGTAGGCCAGCTCGGACTTGCGCATCCGGGCCTTGCCGGTGTCGAAGATCGGGATGGCGAACTCAAGCTCGACCTGCGCAGTGGTCCTCGTTTTCGTCTCGTCGTCCTCGATTTCCCGTTCAGTTTCGAAACCGGTCAGGATTTCGAGGTCGCTGACATAGCGCGTCGCCTCGGTGAGGCCGTAGGATCTGGCCGTGGCCTCAAGGTCGAGCTTAGCGATCTGCAGGTCGATGCGGTTCCTAAGGGCTTCGGCCTCGATGGTGTCGCGTCTGACGACGGATTTGGGGAGCGGCGGCAGGCTGTTCGGGACCCGGTAGTCCAGATCGGAGCCCCAGAGGCCCATCAGCCGCGTCAGATCCTCCTTGGCGAGACGGGCCGCCAGCCGGGCCTTTGCCGTTTCTCCGGCGAGCTCGGCGACGAAGACATGTTCACGGGCCTGGGCGCCCTTGGCCATCGCGCCTGTCTCGCCCAGCTTCTCGGCGAGTTCCGAGGCTGCGTCGGAAGTCGCCTCGGCGTGCTGGAGCTGCCCGACGTTTTCCCATGACGCGACCGCGCCGATCCAGGCGCGCCGGGTGTCAGCAGCGACCTGGAGTGTCTTCACTGCAGCGGTCAACTGCGCCTGCCGGAAGCGGGTGTCGGCGATCGCCACGTCCCGGTTCCTCGTGGCGAGCGCCAGGATGTTCGTCGTGATCATCCCCTCGATCGTTTTGAACGCCCCCAGCTCCGGCGTCCCCATGCCTGTCGTGCCGATAGAGACGGTCGGATTGATGAACATCGTCGACTGCCAGGCGTCGGCGGCGCTGTCGCCCAGATCGGCATAGGCGGCCTGGAGGCCCTTGTTGTTGAGCAGCGCGATCTGGACGGCCGTCTCGACGTCGAGAGGCTTCGTTCGAGCAAGCAGGCCTTTGACCTGCGCGGCCGCCGATCGGGCCTGGTTCTGGTTTTGGATCCAGACGGTCTCTTTCGCCGTGACCGTGGCGGTTTTGTTGGCAACGGAGGTGAAGCCCGCCTCCTTGCGGGAATAGTCGGCGCCTGTAACGCAGCCGCTCAACGCGAGCGGGAATGCCAGCACCGCGATCAGTCTTGTGGTGCCGATCATGAGCCATCTCCATTCATCGGAGACTGCAGATCGTTCTGTCTGCGCCAGGGTTTGGGATCGACGGGCTGGCGGGCGACGTAACCTGTGATCGGCGACCTGTATGCCGCCGGAAGCGCGGACGGTTGAACGACCGCGGTGGGAAATGCCACCACGTCGGGAGGAAGCGTGGATGCGCAGCCGCCGGCAACAAGCGGCAGCCCCACCACGAAAAGCGAGGGTTTCATTTTGAAATATCCGAATAGGAGATAGCCTACGGCGCGCTCGCCCAGAAACAGGCAAGCGTCCGACTAGACCCGATCAAGCGGGTGCGTCTCTATTCAGATATTCGGGGGACGGTTGAGGGTCGGCAGTTCGCCAAGGGTCGTCCGGTCGTCGATGAACTGCCGGATCGAGGTTACGACCGGTCCGCCGACATCCTGGCCTTCACAAATAATGCCGAGCCCGCCACAGAAATCCTTGCAGCATTCTTGCTTGACGGGCTTCGATACGCCATCGGCGTCACCGCTGGCCTCGCCTTGGGAGTGGCCATGGGCAGCCATCTTCGTCATGTCATGGCCATCGTGATGCTGCATGGCATCGGTTTCTGACACGGCCGCTGCCATTTCGGGGAACGAGGAGCCATGCATGGCGGCGCTGGCGTTCGACAGCGAGTACCCCGCCAGTGATACGATTATCACCAGCCGCATCATCACGAGCAGCCTGCTCATTGCGATTCGGTACATCTTGCCCATGCTCCTCGAACTACATGCAAAGCAGCTCGATTTCAATTGCAACTCACCTGTCGTCAATGTTCGAGTCCTTTATGTGGCACGAACATCATCCCGTTCACGATCCCTGTGTTCGCCGCCAAGACCGGCCGCTATGTTGTGCTGACGCTGGCCACTCTAGAAATTCTCGGCTGACCGCTTCCGGCGCGAGAACACCATGCGGTCGACCGTCTCGTCGCGGGCGACGAGCGTGTGCCAGGCCGCTGCGGCGAGGTGCAGCGCGACCATCGCCAGGATAATCTTCGACCCGATCACGTGATACGGCGCGATGGCGAACGAGAGATAGCTCGCGACGAACCCCATGCAGGCCTGTCCGATGATTGCGGCGTAGAAGCCGTAGTGAAGCGCCTTCGCGGCTCGCCCGGCCCATGAATTCGGCCCGCTGGTTTCGGGCGGTTGAAGGAGACGAAGAACCAGCCGCACGCCCATCAGCAGGCCGATCACCATTCCTGCATAGTTGTGAAGCTGGTGCTGGACGACGTCCCAATAGGACGGTGTGAGACCCATGTGGACGGCGTGGTGGGTTCTCTCGATGCTGCCGCCGGTCAGATACTGAACCGGCACCATGAAGGCGACGAGCCAGTGGAGTCCTATCTGGGCGCGCGAGTAGCCACTCTTCATCGATCCTCTCCGAGCGAGAGGCGCAGACTAACCGGCGGCAGTTAATGCTTTCTCATCGCTCGGTTGCAAAATCGCCGATTGGAATCTGGGAATGCGCCCGCCGCCTGACGGGCGCGCATCCGCCCTCTTGCTGCCCAGATAAAGACGGATATCCGGTCACGGCATCGGATATCCGTGCAGCATCATGGTCACCAAATCCAGACGGCTTCGTCGATGAGATTAACAGCTGACACCAGCAAATTCGGACTGTTTGCCTTCATGGCGGCGGTCCTGATGACGGCGGCCATGGTTTCCGCCGAGGAGGACATCGTCGCCATTCGGCAGGCGGACATGAAAGCCATGGCCGCAGCGGCAAAGACGATCTCCGGCATGTTCAAGGATTCGACGACCTACAAGGCCGGCGAGTTCCAATGGGCGGCCGACACCATCCGCGACAAGTCTGGAGGCGTTCTCTCTGCACATTTCGCGTCTGCGGCCGACAGTCGGCAGTCGAAGGCCGGGCCGAACATCCTTAAGGAGCGCGACCGGTTCGACCGCATCGCCAACGACCTGCGCGACTACGCCGTCGCGCTGGATGCCGCCGCGCAAAAGAACCCCGGGCCGATGACTGCCAGCATGCGCATGAAGCCCGGAGAGGCTATGGGTGGTGGTCCTTTCGGCACTCACGTCCGCAACGAGCACGAGCTGTCGGCGATGCCGGCGGAACACGCGTTCCACCTCATGCTGCAGACCTGCGCGACCTGCCACACCCGGTTCAGGATGGAATGACGGCGGCCACTCGCGGTTGGAATGTCTGCCCTATTGACGCGTCTACGCGCAACACGCCCGAATATTCATTGAGGAAAGATTGGCCTCCAACGGCGGTCGCCCCATTGTCGTCGCGCCGGTCGAAAACAGCAGGATGAGGAAACGAACCGGGCGGGTAGGGAGCTCGCCTGCCATTGCGTTGGCCACCGGGAGAAAGCGGAAAAATCCCGATGTTCTCCAGCACCGCCGCGTCCGCTTGGCGCGGCCCGCAACCTCGATCAAAAAATGCGCGTGTCGGCGAAAAGGTTCCAGGAAAACAACCGCATCCGTTCATGCCTGAAGCCTCAATGCGGCTTGCGGGCTCTTTCCAAATCGACGGGTCGCTCTAGCTTAAAGGATACCTGACGAAAAGGAGAAAACCATGACCGACGCACCGAATACGGCGACCCCGGCGCGGAGAGTGTTGCGTGGCCGCCCCTATAGCATCGGCGAATTTGCCAGGAAATATCGGCTCGACGACAAGGAGGCAAAGCGCCTCTACGAGAAGTTCGGCCCGTCCGCCACCGAACTTGACCTGTTGATGGCGGCAAAGCGGCGCCCACCGGGCCTGCCGACCAATCTCGACGCCTGACGGGCGCTATGGGGATGCGAACCGGAAGCTGCCTCTGCGGGGCGGTCGCCTACAGGGTGGAAGGCGAGCCGCTTCGCACCGGCCTCTGCCACTGCGCCGATTGCCGCAAATCGAGCGGCTCCGCCTTCGTCTTCTTCGCGGTCTGGCCGCGTCAGGCTTTCTCCCACAGCGGCGAGATCGCCACCTTCGCCGGCCGCAGCTTTTGCCCCGTCTGCGGCGGCAGGCTTTTCTGCCTCCGGGAAGATGAGGCGGAAATCCGCTTGGGGTCCCTAGACACTCCACCGACCGACCTTGCGCCTAGCTATGAGGTCTGGATCAAGCGGCGTGAACCGTGGTTGCATCCGTTGCCCGGCGCTGCCCAATTTGCCGAGGATGCGAACTGACCGGCGCTAAAGCGCGTCGCGATCGAGCTTGCCGCGCTTTAGATCTTTGATTTTCCGCATGTCGTGATCGCAAAACCGCTGCACAGTTTTGCGCGACATGCTCAGTCGCACCGAAACTTGACTTTCCTTACCAATATTTCATTTCACCCATCTGCAATTCCGTGCCAGTTCGGCGGCAGTGCTAATCGCCGGTTCATCTGCGTTGTGATTATTTTGCCGCAGAGGCCGCAAGCGGCCACTGACTGATTGAGGACGACATGAACAAAATCGTAAGCGGCAGCGAAACCGGAGCAAAGACAGGCGCAGCGTCCGATCTCGCCGCAGTCCTTGCGGCATCGGGACGGCAGGGCAAGCGCAGCCGCTGGCGCGGACGCCTGATCATCCTGCTGATCCTCATCGCTGCTGCCGCAGTCGCCGTTTATTTCTACATGGGTCGTGGGCAAAGCGAATTGAGCTATGACACCCAGCCAGCAAAAAGCGGCGACCTGACGGTGCTGGTCACCGCCACCGGCTCCGTCCAGCCGACCGAGCAGGTGGATATATCGAGCGAGCTTTCCGGCACGGTTCGCGACGTCAACGTCGATTACAACAGCACGGTCAAATCAGGCGAAGTGCTCGCTCTCCTCGATACCAATAAGCTCGAGGCGGATGTGAAGAGTTCGCGCGCCAAGCTCAATTCGGCCAAGGCGAACGTCGTCAAGGCCAATGCCGATATGCAATCGGCAGGCACCTCGCTCGAGCGGTTGAAGAGCCTGGTCAGGAGCAACGTCTCCACCCAGCAGAGCCTCGACGACGCCAGCTACAAATATGATTCCGCCGTCGCCGCCAAACAGATCAATGAGGCCGAGGTCCTTGCCTCGGAGGCCGACCTGCAGCTTGCCGAAGTCAATCTCGCCAAGGCGAAGATCATCTCGCCGATCGACGGCGTCATCCTCACCCGCTCCGTCAATCCGGGCGCCACGGTCGCAGCCTCGCTTTCGGCGCCGATCCTTTTCACCATTGCCGGCGACCTGAAGAAGATGGAGTTGCAGGTCGATGTCGACGAGGCCGATGTCGGCCAGATCGCTGTCGGCCAGAAGGCGAAATTCACAGTCGACGCCTATCCCGACCGGAGCTTTCCCGCCGAGATCGAGCAGATCCGCTTCGCCTCCGAAGTGGTCAACAATGTCGTGACCTATAAGGCAGTTCTATCCGTGGACAATGCCGATCTGCTGTTGCGCCCCGGCATGACGGCGACGGCCGACGTCACCGTCGAGGCCGTCAAGGATACGCTGATGGTGCCGAACGCTGCGCTGCGCTACGCCCCGGCGCAGGCGGAAAGGCGCGGCCGCGGCATTTTCGGAATCTTCGGCCCGCCACGCCAGCGCAACAACAATGCCGGCCCGGCGCTGAAGGGCGCTGAGCGCCGTGTCTGGGTGCTGCGCAACGGTCGCCCGGCGCCTGTTGTCATCCAGGTCGGCTCATCCGACGGCCAGTTCACCCAGGTCGTCTCCGGCGACATCAAGGAAAACGACGCACTGGTGACCGACGCCACGACGCGTGCGAACTAGGCGGAGAGACGGATGGCAAGCCCGCCGCTCATCGAATTCAGACAGGTCTCGAAAATCTACGGCGAGGGCGAGGCGGCGATCCGCGCGCTCGACCACGTCGATCTTGCGATCAACGCCCATGAATTCGTCGCGATCATGGGGCCGTCTGGCTCCGGCAAATCGACGGCGATGAACATTCTCGGCTGCCTCGACGTGCCGAGCGCCGGCGACTACATCTTCGAAGGCATTCCGACCAGCGGCTTCGACCGCAGCCAGTTGACGCTGCTGCGCCGCCATATGCTCGGCTTCGTCTTCCAGGGCTTCAACCTCCTGTCGCGCACCTCGGCCGTCGAAAATGTCGAGCTGCCGCTGATCTATCGCGGCATGGCGGTGCGCGAGCGGCGCGAGCGGGCCCGAGAAGCCCTGGCGCTGGTCGGCCTCACCGGGCGCGAACATCACAAGTCACAGGAACTGTCCGGCGGCCAGCAGCAGCGAGTCGCCATCGCCCGCGCCATCGTCACCGAGCCGGCATTGCTCCTCGCCGATGAACCCACAGGTAATCTCGACACCAGGACCAGCGTCGAGATCATGGATCTGATGACGCGGCTGAACCGCGAGCAGGGCATCACCATCGTCATGGTCACCCATGAGCCCGATATCGCCGCCTATGCCCAGCGGCTGCTGCGTTTCGTCGACGGCAAGCTGGAGACGGAAGTCGAGCACCGGAGGAGGGCGGATCATGTTCTTTGAGACGCTGAAGCTGGCGCTGCGGGCCATCAGCCGCAACATGCTGCGCTCGTTCCTGACCGTGCTTGGTGTCGTCATCGGCGTTGCCGCCGTCATCGCGCTGGTGACGATCGGCAACGGCACGACTGCACAGGTCTCGACCGAGCTGTCGCGGCTCGGCACCAACATGCTGTTCGTCCGCCCCGGCCAGTTCGGCCCCGGCCGGGCGAGCTCCGAGGCCAAGCGCTTCAGCGTCAAGGACGTCGCGGCTATCCGCGACCAGATCGGCGGCCTCAGGGCCGTGGCGCCGCTCAACCAGTCCACAGCGACCGTCATTTTCGGCGGCCAGAACCATTCGACCAGCGTCTCCGGTACCACGAATGACTATTTCATCGCACAGGACTGGAATCTGGCGCTCGGCCGCAATTTCCTGCCCGCCGAGGAACGCGGCCAGGCGCGCTGCATCATCGGCGAAACGGTGCGCTCGCAGCTCTTCGGCAGCGCCGACCCTACAGGCCAGCAGATCCGCGTCGGCAAGGTCTCATGCCCCGTCATCGGCGTGCTTGCCAAGCGCGGCCAGTCCGGCATGGGCAACGACCAGGACGATGTCGTCATCATGCCGGTCAAGGTGTTTCAGCGGCGCATCAGCGGCAACAGCAACGTGCCGCAGATCATCATCTCGGCGCGCGACGGCGTCTCCACAGCCAAGGTGCAGTCCGATGTCGAAAATCTCCTGCGCGAGCGCCGCAAGATCGTGCCCGGCCGCCAGGACGATTTCAACGTCAACGACATGACGCAGATCGCCGAGGCGATGACCGGCACGACGACGCTGCTGACCGGCCTGCTCGGCGCCGTCGCCGCGATCAGCCTGCTCGTCGGCGGCATCGGCATCATGAACATCATGCTGGTCTCCGTCACCGAGCGCACCCGCGAAATCGGCATCCGCCTGGCGATCGGCGCGCTCGAAAACCAGGTGCTCACCCAGTTCCTGGTCGAAGCGGTGGCGCTGTCGCTGTTCGGCGGCATCACCGGCATCGTGCTCGGCTTGAGCCTAGGCTTCGGCGCCGTGACGCTCCTGAAAGTGCCCTTCGTCTTCAGTCCGCTGATGGTCGCCGTCGCCTTCCTGTTCTCCGCGGCGATCGGCATGATCTTCGGCTATTTCCCGGCGAGAAGGGCAGCGCAGTTGAACCCCATCGAGGCGCTGCGGCACGAATAAATGCGCCGTGGCAAAACGCATGATGTCTCTCTATTCCTGTTAATCGAACGCAAGCGCTATCGGAGGCTGGCATCATGCCGCTCAACAGACTGGTGATCTACGCTGGGAATGTCGAGGAAACGGCGCGGTTCTATGAGAAGCACTTCGGTTTCAAGGCGACCAGCCTGCCTGGCGACAGGATCATTGAACTCATTGCTCAGGACGGTGGTGCGAATATCATGCTGCATCGGGCCGCCAAGGGGCAGCGGAGCGGTCAATCCATCGTCAAGCTGGTCTTCGACGTAGAGGATGTCGAGGACTTTTGCAGGCGATGCGCGGAGAATGGGCTGGAGTTCGGTGCCATCCATAAAGCTGACGGTTATTTGTTCGCCAATGCAAAAGACCCGTGTCAAAATACGATCTCGGTTTCCAGCCGGGCGTTCCGCAAGCGGTGATCTGCCGGCCTGATGACGCAGCCGACGCGAAATGCCTCTGTAAATCGGGGCGGGTGAGCCTTCACGGCGCTGACGTCAATGCCTCGCCGGTTTTCAGCAGCCTCGCCTTTGTTATCTATCTGTCTCTATTCTGATATTCAGTGCCGCCTTGTCTTCGGTTTTCGACCGTGCGACAATGTGATATATCAGATTTGGCGACGGAGCTCCGTATTGCAGACTTCACAAAGCCATCTTGCCTATCTCGCGCTGGAGCATCTGATCGTGACGCTGGCGCTGAAGCCCGGCGCGCTGGTCACCGAAAAGCAGCTGATCGATATGGCGGGCCATGGGCGTACGCCGGTGCGCGAGGCGATTCAGAAGCTTGCCTGGCAGGGGTTGATCCTGGTCAAGCCGCGCGTTGGGCTGCAGGTCGCCGAGATTGCGCCCGAGGATCACGGCAATGTCATGCAGGTGCGCCGCGAGCTGGAGCCGATCGCGGCGAGCCTTGTCGCCGAACATGCGACCGACGAGCAGCGCGCGCGTCTCATCGACTGCGCCCGCGCGATGGAGGAATGCGCCGTCACCGGCGATCTCGGCGGCTTCTTCGCTGCCGACAAGGCCTTCGACGAAATCCTTGAAGATGCCTGCCCGAACGGCTTCATCACGGCAGCACTCGGCCCGGTGCAGACGCATTCACGTCGCCTCTGGTACTCCACCGCAAGCCCGGAGCGCACGGATCGCGCCATCGCGCTGCACGTCGCCGTCATCCGCGCCATCCATCAGGGCAGGCCGGATGAGGCGCGCGCCGCCATGGCGGTGCTGATCGATTACCTCAGCCAGACATAGAAACGGCTCCGTTTCCGGAGCCGCCACAGGTCTGATTGTCAGAATGCTTCAGCCGACGAAAGCGCGCTCGATGACGAATTCGGCGGGCTTGCTGTTGGCGCCTTCATCGAGGCCGGCCTTTTCGAGCAGTTCCTTGGTATCCTTCAGCATGGCCGAGGAACCGCAGATCATGCCGCGGTCGATTTCCGGATCGAGCGGCGGCACGCCGAGATCGGTGAACAGCTTGCCGGAGGAGATCAGGTCGGTGATGCGGCCGCGATATTCGAAATCCTCGCGCGTGACCGTCGGATAGTGGCGCAGCTTGTCGCCGACGACTTCCTTCAGTAGCTCGTCATTCTGAATCTCGTGCACGAGGTCGAAGCCATATTTCAGCTCGGCGACATCACGTGTCGTATGGGTGAGGATGACTTCCTCGAACTTCTCATAGGTCTCGGGGTCGCGGATCAGGCTGGCGAAAGGCGCAATGCCCGTTCCCGTCGAGAACATGTAGAGACGACGGCCGGGCGTCAGCGCGTCGAGCACCAGCGTGCCCGTCGGCTTCTTGCGCATCAGCACCTGGTCGCCCGGCTTGATCGCCTGCAGATGTGAGGTGAGCGGACCGTCCGGCACCTTGATCGAGAAGAATTCAAGCTCTTCGGCCCAGGCGGGGC
The DNA here is from genome assembly GCF_023006465.1 of Rhizobium sp. PRIMUS64. Taxonomy (NCBI): domain Bacteria; kingdom Pseudomonadati; phylum Pseudomonadota; class Alphaproteobacteria; order Hyphomicrobiales; family Rhizobiaceae; genus Rhizobium; species Rhizobium sp. PRIMUS64. The sequence goes on from NZ_JALBGX010000064.1 coordinate 25,554, forward strand.
TGGCGATCGAATAGGCGCGGAAGACCGGTTTGCCCTCGACCATCAGGCCGATCATCGCGAATTCGCCGGAACGGAAACGGAAGCCCTGCGGCCGGGTCATCGTGAAGCGGAAGAGCCGGTCCGTATAGTGCGTGACATCGAGCACCGTCTCGGCATAGACGCCGGCGGGGATGGACAAGGCGAAGTCTTCGGTCATTGCAGGCGCGTTCATTTCGGTAGCGGATCCCGTTTCGTCGGATGAACAGTCGGATGCGAGCGAGATATTACAAATCGGGCCGGAATTAAAGGCATTCCATTCCACGCGACGCTTCTAAAGGGAAATATGCATGTCATCGTCAGGATTCAATGGCTGGCGGGGAATGTCGTATTTCCCGCTGGCGAAGCCCGGCAAAGGATGCATATTAGAGCAGCACGCCGGAAACGGATGCCGGTTTTCGGCAAAAATGGTGCGACAACAAAGACCTACGGCGTCGAACCCGATTCAGCAACAGGGTTCGGCGATGGTGGCGAAAAAAAGATGCTTGCCGGGGCGAGCGCGATAGGGCGGTCGGGGGAATATGAAGATTTTCAACTACAAGCGTGTTCCTTACGCGGAGATGCGCGCCTTTTCCGTCCATATCCTGACGGCATCCGGCTCCTTCCTTGCCTTTCTCGGCGTCGTTGCCGCCGCCGAACACCGCTTCATCGACATGTTCTGGTGGCTGGGCCTCGCCCTTCTGGTTGACGGCATAGACGGGCCGATCGCCCGCAAGGTGCGCGTCAAGGAAGTGCTGCCGAACTGGTCGGGCGATACGCTCGACAATATCATCGATTACGTCACCTATGTGCTTCTGCCGGCCTTCGCGCTCTATCAGAGTGGCATGATCGGCGAGCCCTGGTCCTTCGTCGCCGCCGGCATGATCGTCGTCTCCAGCGCCATCTACTATGCCGATATGGGCATGAAGACGGACGAGTATTTCTTCTCCGGCTTCCCTGTCGTCTGGAACATGATCGTCTTCACGCTGTTCGTCATCGATGCGAGCGCCACGACGGCGCTCACTGTTGTCATCGTCTCGGTGGTGCTGACCTTCCTGCCGATCAATTTCCTCCACCCGGTCCGGGTCAAAAGGCTGCGCCCGCTCAACCTCGGCGTCTTTTTCCTGTGGTCGGCGCTGGGGATTTTTTCGCTGCTGATGCATTTCGACACGCCCGAATGGGCGCTCATTCTCTTTATCGTGACCGGAATCTATCTTTACGTCATCGGCGCGGTGTTGCAATTCTTCCCCGCCCTTGGACGCGAAGCTTAGGATAGGCAGATGACCAAAACGCAGGCGGTTTCATTTTCGAGGACGGGCGGGCCGGAGGTTTTCGACTATGTCGAGATCGATCTTCCGCCACCCTCGGCGGGCGAAGTGCAGATCAGGCAGGCGGCGGTCGGGCTCAATTTCATCGACGTCTATTTCCGCAACGGCACCTACAAGACCCCGCATTTGCCCTTCGTCACCGGCAAGGAGGGCGCCGGTACCGTGACAGCGGTTGGCCCCGGCGTCGAGGATTTCAAGGTCGGCGACCGCGTCGCCTATGCCGGCGCCGACGGCGCCTATAGCGCCGAACGCAATATCGAGACGCGGCACCTGGTGCTTGTGCCTGACGGCATAGAGCTCGAAACGGCAGCGGCGATGATGCTGAAGGGCATGACCGCCGAATATCTCTTGAACCGCACCTTCAAGGTCGGCCCACAGACGGTCCTGCTGTTTCACGCCGCTGCCGGCGGCGTCGGCCTGATCGCCGGCCAATGGGCAAAGGCGCTCGGCGCCACCGTCATCGGCACGGCGGGCTCTGAAGACAAGATCGAGCTGGCGCTCGCCCATGGCTACGACCATGTGATCAACTACAAGAGCGAAGATTTCGTCGGCCGTGTCCGCGAAATCACCGGCGGCAAGGGCGTGGATGTCGTCTACGATTCGATCGGCCGCGATACTTTTCCACAGTCACTTGACTGCCTGAAGCCGCGCGGCCTTTTTGCCTCCTTCGGCCAATCCTCCGGGCCGATCGAGAATTTCACCCTTGCGGCACTGGCGCAGAAGGGATCGCTCTTTGCGACGCGGCCAACGCTCTTCACCTACATCGCCGCGCGCCAGGAACTGATCGACAGTGCGAAAGCGCTATTTGATATTGTGCAAAGCAACAAAGTGCGTATCAATATCAATCAAACCTATCCGTTACGTGAGGTTGGGCAGGCTCACGCGGATCTGGAAACAAGAAAAACAACAGGAACGACGCTGCTGATTCCATGAGATCCGAACGGACCGGTTGGCAGAAGAAATGAGGGGAACGTGTCGCCATTGAATGTGCCGGATTCCGGTGCGTTATTATCGGTTCAGAAGCTGACGAAGTTCTTCGGAAGCTTTGCAGCCTGCAATGAAATCGATCTCGATATAGCGCCGGGCGAAATTCATGCGCTTCTCGGCGAAAACGGTGCAGGCAAATCCACCCTGGTGAAGATGCTGTTCGGCGTTCTCGAGCCGACGGGCGGGCATATCCTCTGGCAGGGCCAGCCGGTTGCGATCGCCTCGCCGGGGGAGGCCCGCAAGCTCGGCATCGGCATGGTCTTCCAGCATTTCTCGCTGTTCGAGGCGCTGACGGTTGCCGAAAACATCGCCCTGTCGCTCGATGACGCTATCCCAATCGACAAAATCGCCGAGGAGGCGAGGGCGCTGTCGGTCGCCTACGGCCTGCCGCTCGATCCGCATGCCCATGTCGCCGATCTCTCGGTCGGCGAACGCCAGCGCATCGAGATCGTCCGCGCACTGCTGCAGAACCCGAAACTCATTATCCTCGACGAGCCGACCTCGGTGCTGACGCCGCAGGAGGCCGACAAGCTGTTCGAGACGCTGTTCAAGCTGCGCGCCGAGGGGCGTTCGGTTCTTTATATCAGCCACCGCCTGGAGGAGGTGCAGCGCATCTGCGATCGCGCCACCGTGCTGCGCCATGGCCGTGTGACCGGCGCCTGCGATCCCAAGCATGAAACGCCGGCCTCGCTCGCCCGCATGATGGTCGGCAGCGAGGTGGCGACCGTGACGCATCCGGAGCGCAGCGACAAGGGCGAGGTGCAGCTTGCCGTTGCCAACCTTTCCGTCGCAGCCCGCACGCCCTTCGCTATGCCGCTGCGCGATGTGTCGATGGCGGTGCGCTCGGGCGAGATCCTCGCCATCGCCGGTGTCGCGGGCAATGGGCAGAGTGAACTCTTCGACGCTCTGTCCGGCGAATATCCGGTTGCTTCGGCCGAGGCGATCGTCATCCGCAAAAAGCACGTGGGCAATCAGGGCATTACCGCTCGCCGTCTTCTCGGCGCCGGCTTCGTGCCGGAGGAGCGCCACGGCCATGCCGCCGTCTCCGCCATGAAATTGTCCGACAATCTCGTCCTTGCCCGCAGCCAGTCGGACCGCAAGGCGTTCCTGGGCCTGCTCGGCATCATCCGCCATGCGGCGGTGAAATCTGCCGCAAGGCGCATCTCCGAGGCCATGGATGTCCGCAAGAGCGGCGATGATCCGGCCGCCGGCTCCCTGTCCGGGGGGAATCTGCAGAAGTTCATCGTCGGCCGCGAGCTCGACCGCCAGCCCGCAGTACTCGTCGTCAACCAGCCGACCTGGGGCGTCGATGCCGGGGCTGCAAGCCGCATTCGCCAGGCGCTCGTCGATCTCGCAAGAGCTGGTTCGGCTGTCGTCGTCATCAGCCAGGATCTCGACGAGATCTTCGAAGTGGCGACCGATATTGCCGTCATCTGCGAAGGCCGTCTTTCCCACCCGTTTCCGGCCGGCGAACTGACGCGGGAAAGGATCGGACTGCTGATGGGCGGCCTGCACGAGAGCAGCTCTCGCCCGGAGGCGCCCCATGCGCATTGAACTTGAAAAACGGCCCGACGTCTCGAAGCTCTTCGCCTTCGTCTCGCCGCTGCTTGCCCTTGTCCTGACGCTGGTATTCGGCGCCATCATGTTCGCCATGCTCGGCAAGGACCCGGTCGAGGCACTCGACGCCTTCTTCATCGAGCCGCTGCTCGAGGTCTGGTCGCTGCACGAGCTGGCGATCAAGGCCGGGCCCCTGATCCTGATCGCCGTCGGCCTGGCCGTCTGTTATCGCTCGAACAATTGGAATATCGGCGCCGAAGGCCAGTTCACCATCGGCGCCATCACCGGCTCCTATCTGCCGATCGTCTTTTACGACTGGCATTCGCCGCTCGTGCTGCCGCTGATGCTGATCCTTGGTGCGCTCGGCGGTGCGCTTTTCGCCGCCATTCCGGCGCTGCTGAAGGCGCATTTCAATACCAACGAGATCCTGACGTCGTTAATGCTGGTCTATATCGCCCAGCTCTTCCTTGACTGGCTGATCCGCGGCGCCTGGCGCGATCCGAAGGGCTTCAACTTTCCAGTCTCGCGCGATTTCGCACCGGAAGCGGTGCTGCCGGCGATCTGGGAGGAATCGGGCCGGGCCCATTGGGCCTTCATCTTCGCCATTGTCGCCGCAATCGGCGTCTGGTTCATGTTGCGCTATACGCTGAAAGGCTTTGAGATCGTCGTGCTCGGCCAATCGGAGCGGGCAGGGCGCTTTGCCGGTTTCTCCTCCAAGAAGATGATCTGGTTCAGCTTTCTCTTTTCGGGCGCGCTTGCCGGGCTTGCCGGCATCAGCGAGGTTTCCGGCTCGATCGGCCATTTGCAGCCGGCGATCTCGCCGGGCTACGGCTTCACCGCCATCATCGTCGCCTTCCTCGGCCGCCTCAATCCGCTCGGCATCATCGCATCCGGCCTGGTGCTGGCGTTGACCTATCTCGGTGGCGAGGCAGCACAGCTTTCGCTCGGCGTTTCCGACAAGGTCACCCGCGTCTTCCAGGGTCTGCTGCTCTTCTTCGTGCTCTCCTGTGATACGCTGATCTATTACAAAATCCGCATTGTCTGGTCGCGGCTAAGGGGCAGGGCGGCATGAGCATCTTCGAAGCCATTCTGCTGACGGTCATCACCGCCTCCACACCGCTCGTCATCGCAGCACTCGGTGAACTGGTGACCGAGCGCTCCGGCGTTCTCAATCTCGGTGTCGAAGGCATGATGATCATGGGTGCGGTCGGCGCCTTTGCTGCGGCACAGCTCACCGGTTCGGCCTATATCGGCATTGTCGGGGGCATCGTCAGCGGTGCGCTGTTTTCCTGGCTCTTCGCCTTCCTGACGTTGACGCTCGTCGCCAATCAGGTGGCAACAGGCCTTGCGCTGACGATCCTCGGCCTCGGCGCTTCCGGCATGCTCGGCGAAGCCTTCGTCGGCGCCCCCGGCATCCGGCTGCTGCCGATCGAAATCCCGGTACTTTCAGCCATTCCCTATATCGGGACGGTCCTCTTCAAGCAGGATCTGATCTTCTACCTGTCGATCCTGCTCGTCATCGCCGTCAACTGGTTCCTGTTCAGGAGCCGCACCGGCCTGAAGATCCGCGCCATCGGCGATAATCACGCCTCCGCACATGCGCTCGGCATCAATGTCATCCGCATGCGCTACCTCGCCGTGATGTTCGGCGGCGCCTGCTCGGGCCTTGCCGGCGCGCAGCTATCGCTGATCTATACGCCGCAATGGACCGAGAACATGTCGGGCGGGCGCGGCTGGATCGCACTCGCGCTTGTGGTCTTCGCCTCCTGGCGGCCGTGGCGTCTGCTGGCTGGTGGTTATCTCTTCGGCGCGGTGACGATCCTTCAGTTGCATGCGCAAGCCTTCGGTATCGGCATTCCCTCGCAGTTCCTATCGATGCTGCCCTACGCGGCGACGGTTGTGGTCCTCATCATCATCTCGCATAATCGACGCACGACGTTGATCAATACGCCGGCATCGCTCGGCAAGGCCTTTGTGCCCGACCGGTGAGCAACAACAAAAAGACGGGTTTCGAAACTTCCAACCAACAGGGATCAAAATGAAAAAACTAGCACTTGCTCTCGCAGCAACCGCTGCCCTCGTCCTGAGCATCGGCTCGGCCGCCGAGGCCGCCGACAAGACCAAGGTCTGCTTCGTCTATGTCGGCACCCGCACCGACGGCGGCTGGACGCAGGCCCATGAGAACGGCCGCCTCCAGGTCGAGAAGGAATTCGGTGACAAGATCGAGACGCCCTACCTCGAAAGCGTCCCGGAAGGCCCGGATGCGGAACGCGCCATTGAGCGCATGGCCCGCTCCGGCTGCTCGCTGATCTTCACCACGTCTTTCGGCTACATGGACGCCACCGTTGCCGTCGCCAAGAAATTCCCGAAGGTGAAGTTCGAGCATGCGACCGGTTTCAAGGCCGCCGACAACGTCGCGACTTACAATTCGCGCTTCTATGAAGGTCGCTATATCAGCGGCATCATCGCCGGCAAGCTCTCGAAAACCGGTACGGCAGGCTATATCGCCACCTTCCCGATCCCTGAGGTGGTGATGGGCATCAATGCCTTCGAAGCCGGTGCCAAGTCGGTCAACCCGAACTTCAAGATGAAGGTCATCTGGGTCAATACCTGGTTCGATCCGGGCAAGGAAGCTGACGCCGCCAAGGCGCTGATCGACCAGGGCGTCGATATCCTCGCCCAGCACACCGACACCACGGCTCCGATGCAGGTCGCCGAACAACGCGGCGTCAAGGCATTCGGCCAAGCTTCCGACATGATCAAGGCCGGCCCGAATGTCCAGCTGACTGCGATCATCGACACCTGGGGCAATTACTACTCCAAGCGCGTCAAGGCGCTTCTCGACGGCACCTGGAAGTCCGAGCAGAGCTGGGACGGCCTGAAGGACGGCATCTTGACGATGGCGCCTTATACCAACATGCCCGACGACGTGAAGAAACTCGCCTCGGAAACCGAAGCCAAGATCAAATCAGGCGAGCTGCATCCCTTTACCGGCCCGATCAACAAGCAGGACGGCACGCCCTGGCTGAAGGCCGGTGAAAAGGCCGATGACGGCACGTTGCTCGGCATGAACTTCTACATCGAAGGCGTCGACGACCAGCTGCCGGCGCAGTAAGCCATCTCCAATTCGCAGATGCGAAGAGCGCCCCTGTGGGCGCTCTTTTTTTTGCTGCAATGCATCCCAAGATTCCGATTTACAAAAGTAATACTATATGATTTTTTGACCCTGCGCCGCGAGATGCGGCATTGGGAGGAAATCATGAAATTGAAGACTGCACTTTTGAGTGCCACGATTCTGGCTGCCTGCATGTTCGGTTCGGCTTCGGCCGCCGGCCTCACTGTCGGCTTCTCGCAGATCGGCTCGGAATCGGGCTGGCGTGCGGCTGAAACGACCGTGACCAAGGAGCAGGCCAAGAAGCGCGGCATCGATCTGAAGTTTGCCGATGCGCAGCAGAAGCAGGAAAACCAGATCAAGGCTTTGCGCTCCTTCATTGCTCAGGGCGTCGATGCCATTCTCATTGCTCCGGTCGTCGAAACCGGCTGGGACGACGTTCTCAAGGAAGCCAAGGAAGCCAAGATCCCGGTCATCCTTCTCGACCGTACCATCAAGGCTCCCGACGATCTCTACCTGACGGCGGTTACGTCGGACCTGGTCCATGAAGGCAAGGTCGCAGGCGACTTCTTGGTCAAGACCGTCGGCGACAAGAAGTGCAATGTCGTTGAGCTTCAGGGCACCACCGGCTCGTCGCCGGCCATCGCCCGCAAGAAGGGCTTCGAAGAGGCGCTTGCCGGCCACGACAACCTCAAGATCGTTCGCAGCCAGACCGGTGACTTCACCCGCACCAAGGGCAAGGAAGTCATGGAAAGCTTCCTGAAGGCCGAGAATGGCGGCAAGGATATCTGCGCTCTCTACGCCCATAACGACGACATGGCCGTCGGCGCCATCCAGGCGATCAAGGAAGCTGGCCTGAAGCCTGGCAAGGATATCCTCGTCGTCTCCATCGACGCCGTGCCCGATATCTTCAAGGCGATGTCCGAAGGCGAGGCCAATGCCACGGTCGAGCTGACACCGAACATGGCAGGTCCGGCCTTCGATGCGCTCGAAGCCTATCTGAAGGACAAGAAGGCTCCGGCCAAGTGGATCCAGACTGAGTCGAAGCTCTACACGCCTGCCGACGAACCGATGAAGGTCTACGAAGAGAAGAAGGGTCAGGGCTACTGATCTGATGTGACACCGCTGCATAATTCCTTAAATCGGAACTCGATTTCGGGATAAAATCATGCAGCAATTCAAAGCGCTACAGCGTCCTTATGCGTCTCGAAAGACACAGGCGGCGCTGTAGAACCGCACCGGCCCGTCATGGACCGGTGCGGAACTGCCTTTGCCGCCTTGGGACGTCATGTCCGGCCGCGGCGCGGCTTTTGCCGTCAATATCAGGAAAACAGACCCTTATGATTCACGATTTCGAGAACGTTCTCGCGGCCTCCGGAATATCGAAATTCTTTCCCGGCGCAGTGGCGCTGGATAAGGTCGATTTCACGCTCCGCAGAGGCGAGGTGCACGCATTGCTGGGGGAGAACGGTGCCGGCAAGTCGACGCTGATCAAGTGCATCACCGGCGCCTATCATCGTGACGAGGGCAGCCTGACGTTGGACGGCCAGGAAATCAATCCCGCCAATACGCTCGCCGCCCAGAAGCTCGGTATCGGCACGGTCTATCAGGAGGTCAATCTCCTTTCCAATCTGAGCGTCGCCGAAAACCTCTTTCTCGGACGCCAGCCAAGGCGGTTCGGCATGACCGACGTGCGTTCGATGAACCGCAAGGCACGCGATCTGCTCGCCGGCTATGGCGTCGATATCGACGTCACCGCCGAACTTGGCCGTTTCTCTGTCGCCGTCCAGCAGGTGGTTGCCATCGCCCGTGCCGTTGATCTTTCAGGCAAGGTGCTGATCCTCGATGAGCCCACGGCAAGTCTCGACAATCAGGAGGTGGCGCTGCTCTTCCGCATCATCGAAGACCTCAAGAAGCGCGGCCTGGGCATCGTCTTCATCACCCATTTTCTCGAGCAGGTCTATGCGATCAGCGACCGCATTACCGTGCTGCGCAACGGCAAGCTCGTCGGCACCCGCGAGGTCGCCGATCTGCCGCGCCAGGGCCTGATCGCCATGATGCTCGGTCGCGAACTGGCGCATGTCGAGGAGACGGTCAAGCAGCACAGCCTTGCGGCAGGCGAGGTCCGATATCGTTTCGCAGGCTACGGCAAACGCGGCAAGGTCAAACCATTCGACCTTGAGGTGCGCGCCGGAGAGGTGGTCGGTGTTGCCGGGTTGCTCGGCTCCGGCCGCACCGAAACCGCCGAACTGCTTTTCGGCATCGAGCATGCCGACAGCGGCAGCGCCACGATCGACGGCCAGCCGGTCACGCTTTCGAGCCCGCGCGCCGCGATCGCAAAGGGTTTCGGCTTCTGCCCCGAGGACCGCAAGACCGATGGCATCATCGGCGACCTGTCGATCAGGGAGAACATCGCACTTGCGCTGCAGGCTCGCCGCGGCTGGACGCGGCCTCTCTCGCGCGCCGAGCAGAACACGCTTGCCGACCGCTACATCAAGGCGTTTGATATCCGCACCACCGATCGCGAGAAGCCTATCCGGCTGCTCTCCGGCGGCAATCAGCAGAAGGCGATCCTCGCCCGCTGGCTGGCGACCAATCCCAAGTTTCTGATCCTCGACGAGCCGACCCGCGGCATCGATGTCGGCGCCCATGCCGAGATCATTCGACTCATCGAAGAGCTCTGTGCCGGCGGCATGTCGCTGATCGTGATTTCCTCGGAACTTGAAGAGCTTGTCGCCTATAGTTCACGTGTCATTGTACTTCGCGACAGACAGCATATCGCTGAACTGACAGGCGAGCGTATCACCGCTGCCGGCATCGTCGAAGCCATTGCCGCCGCCGAACACAAGATGGAGGATGCATGAGGTCCTCCCTGAAAGCGCTGGCATATCGCCTGGCGCCGCAATTGATTGCGCTCGTTGTCATTCTTTTGTTGAATTTCATCACGTCACCGCAGTTTTTTAATGTCGTGGTTCAGAATGACCGGCTCTATGGCAACCTGATCGATGTGCTGAATCGCGGTGCGCCGGTGGCGCTGCTGGCGATCGGCATGACGCTGGTCATTGCCACCAAGGGCATCGACCTGTCCGTCGGTGCGGTCATCGCGATCTGCGGCGCCGTCGCCGCATCGTCGATTGTTTCAGGAAATTCAGTTTCTTATACCATTATCCTGACACTTGCGATTGGGCTTGCCTGCGGCGTCTGGAACGGGTTCCTGGTGGCAGTCCTCAATATCCAGCCGATCATCGCCACGCTGGTGCTAATGGTGGCCGGCCGCGGCATCGCCCAGTTGATCACCGAAGGCGCCATCCTGACCTTCAACGATGACGGGCTGACCTTCTTCGGCAGCGGTTCGCTGCTGCTCCTGCCGATGCCTGTCGTCATCTGGCTTCTCGTCGGCCTGCTCGTCATCCTGCTTGTCCGCCGCACTGCGCTCGGCATGCTGATCGAGGCCGTCGGTATCAATCGCCGCGCCAGCACGCTCTCCGGCATTCAAACGCCGGTGCTGCTGATGGCGGTCTATATGCTGAGCGGGATCTGCGCCTCGATTGCGGGCATCATCGTTGCAGCCGACATCAAGGGCGCTGATGCCAACAATGCCGGCCTATGGCTGGAACTCGACGCGATCCTGGCCGTCGTCGTCGGCGGCAATTCGCTGCTCGGCGGCCGCTTCAGCATTCTCGGATCGCTGATCGGCGCGATGATCATCCAGGCCGTGAATACCGGCATCCTGTCCGCCGGCTTCCCGCCTGAATTCAACCTGATCATCAAGGCCGTCATCATTATCGTCATCCTCGTCATCCAATCGCCGGCGGTACAATCGCTCGCCATCTTCGCCAGCCGCCGGCAGGGCGGAAGGGAGCAGCCGAAATGAACTCCAAATACCTGCCGCTGCTTGCGACCATCGTCATCTTCGTGCTCGCCTATGCCGGCTGCGCGCTGCAATATCCGAACATTCTGTCGACGCGCGTCATCGGCAATCTTTTGACCGACAACGCCTTTCTCGGCATCGCCGCCGTCGGCATGACCTTCGTCATCATTTCGGGCGGCATCGATCTGTCGATCGGCTCGGTCATTGCCTTTACGGGCGTGTTCCTCGCGGTGATCCTGCAGAAAACCGCGATCCATCCGCTGCTCGCCTTTGCGATCGTGCTCGTCATCACCACCGCCTTCGGCGCCATCATGGGCGCGATCATCCACTATCTCGAAATGCCGGCCTTCATCGTCACGCTTGCTGGCATGTTCCTGGCACGCGGCATGGCCTTCGTGCTCTCGATCGACAGCATTCCGATCGATCACGAATATTATTCGACGCTGACGAGCCTCTATTACCGTCTGCCCGGCGGCGGGCGGCTGACGCTGATCGGCGGCATCATGCTTCTGGTCTTTGCGGTCGGCATCTTCATCGCCCAGCGCACCCGCTTCGGCACCAACGTCTATGCACTCGGCGGCGGCACGCAGACGGCGCGGCTGATGGGCGTGCCGGTCGGACGCACGACAATCCAGATCTATGCGCTGTCGGGCTTTCTTGCAGGCCTATCCGGGATCGTTTTTTCGCTGTACACCTCTGCCGGATATTCTCTTGCAGCAGTCGGCGTCGAACTCGATGCCATCGCGGCGGTGGTCATTGGAGGGACGCTGCTGACCGGAGGAGCGGGATTCGTGGCGGGAACCTTGATCGGTATCCTGATCCAGGGGCTCATTCAGACTTACATCACCTTCGACGGTACGCTGTCGAGCTGGTGGACCAAGATCCTGATTGGCCTTCTGCTATTTGCATTCATCCTGATGCAGAAAGCCATCCTGTTCGTTTCCAGTCTGAACAAGAGGTACGCCTGAGGGGGAGACGGATCGCTTGCGCTACAAATTGGACGAGACACGCAAGACGGGGCGCAGAACCCGGACGAGCCACGCCCAGGTCGTCGACGAACTCGGCAAGGCGATCGTCGCCGGCACCTATCCCGTTGGCTCGATCCTGCCAGGTGACACGGAACTGGCGCAGCGTTTCAAAGTGTCCCGCACCGTCTTGCGTGAGACGATGAAGACGCTTGCCGCCAAGGGCATGGTCGTCGCTAAGGCGCGGGTCGGCACGCGTGTGACCGAGAAGAACCTCTGGAACATGTTCGACAGCGAGATCATTGCCTGGCACTTCGATAATGGTGTGACCGAAGAGTTTCTGCTGCAGCTCTACGATATTCGACTCGCCTTCGAACCCTTCGCCGCCGGTCTCGTCGCCGAGCGGGCGAATGCCGAGGATATCGAGATGCTGCGTGGGCTGGCGCTCGAGATGGCCGCGGCCGGTCATACGGCCGACAGCCTCGCACTCGCCGACCTTCGTTTTCACCTCGCGATCGCCGAAGCCTCGCACAATCCCTTCATGCGGACGCTCGGCAGCCTCATCGAAGCGGCTCTCGTCGGCATGTTCCGCATAAGCACGCCGCCAACCGAAAACGGCTTCGCCAATATCGCCGACACCCATATGCGCATCGTCGATGCGATCGTTTCCGGCGATAACGCCGCCGCGCGCCGCGCGATGGAGGACGTCATCCTGGATGGCCGCGTTCATGTGCACGAAGCCTTCGTGGCCCGCGGTTCCGACGCCGTCACAGGGCCGATTTCGGCCGCAATTTCACCTTTGTGAAGGCTTTGCTTATCGATAGCGCCGCGCGTCTTTTCGAGAACCGCAAAGAACGCTGCAGCACTTTGAATGGCTGCATAATTTATCCTTAAATCGATTCCGATTTAGGGAATTTTGCAGTATGAGGCGATAAAGCCGCCTCATGGCGCGGATTCGCGGAGCAAATCATGGAACGCACTTGTCTTGCCGTCATCCTTGCCGCCGGTGACAGCACGCGGATGAAATCCTCGAAATCGAAGGTGCTGCATCCGGTCGCCGGACGGCCGATGATCGCCCATGTGGTCGAGGCGGTCGCCTCCGCCGGCATCTCGTCCGTCGCCCTTGTCGTCGGCCGTGACGCCGAGGACGTGGCGAAGGCCGCAAGCATCGACGGCGTCGGCATCGAATCCTATCTGCAGAAGGAACGCCTCGGCACCGGCCACGCGGTGCTGGCGGCGCGCGAAGCGATCGCCAACGGTTACGACGATATCCTCGTCACCTATGGCGACGTGCCGCTCCAGACCGACGGGCCGCTCAAAGCCGCCCGCCAGGGCCTTGCCGATGGCAGCGATGTCGTCGTCATCGGCTTCCACACCGACCGCCCGACCGGCTACGGCCGCCTGCTCGTCAAAGACGGCGAACTCATCGCCATCCGCGAGGAGAAGGACGCGACCGATGCCGAGCGCACCGTCACCTGGTGCAACAGCGGGCTGATGGCGATCAACGGCAGAAAGGCGCTCGATCTTCTCACGCGCATCGGCAATGCCAATGCCAAGGGTGAATTCTATCTGACCGATCTCGTCGAGATCGCCCGTTCGCTCGGCGGACGCGTCACCGCCGTCGATGCTCCCGAGATCGAGATGACCGGCTGCAACACCCGTGCCGAGCTCGCCGTCATCGAGCGTTTCTGGCAGGAGCGCCGCCGCCACGAGATGATGCTGGCCGGCGTCACCATGATCGCGCCGGAAACGGTTTTTCTGTCCTACGATACCGTCATCGGCCAGGATGCGCTGATCGAGCCGAACGTCGTCTTCGGTCCCGGCGCGGTGATCGACAGCGGCGCCGTCATTCATGCTTTCTCGCATATCGAAGGCGCCCATGTCAGCCAGGGTGCGACCGTCGGCCCCTTCGCCCGGCTGCGGCCGGGTGCCGATCTCGCCAACGGCGCGAAGGTCGGCAATTTCTGCGAGGTCAAGAACGGCCGGCTGGGCGAGGGCGCCAAGGTCAACCACCTGACTTACATCGGCGATGCCGTCATCGGCGCCGGCAGCAATATTGGCGCCGGCACGATCACCTGCAACTATGACGGCGTCAACAAGAGCGAGACGGTGATCGGCGAAAACGCCTTCATCGGTTCCAATTCCTCGCTGGTCGCGCCGGTGACGATCGGCGACGGCGCCTATATCGGCTCCGGGAGTGTCATCACCGTCAATGTGCCGGCCGGCGCGCTGGCGCTCGGCCGCGCCCGGCAAGAGATCAA
>NZ_JALBGX010000065.1:0-39578 GCF_023006465.1 Rhizobium sp. PRIMUS64
GCCGGTTCCGCCGGGGCAGGGTCGGCTGGCACTGGTTCTGTCGGCGGCGGTGCAGCGGGCACCGGGTCTGTCGGCACAGGCTCGGCGGGATCGGTTCTGTCGGAACCGATCCCGGCACCACCGGCAGCACGACCGGCAATGGCGGCGTCGATCTCAACAGCGGCCGCAGCACCATCAATCCCGGCGGCGTCAATCCCAACCTGCAGCAGACGCCGGGTTGCACCGGGGGAAGCGCGGACAGCGGCTCGCTCAGTCAGGTATGCCCACAATAGGGGTGAGGCGATTGTTCGCCTTCCCTCCTGATAGAACGAAGGCCCGGGCGGAATGGCGCCGGGCCTTCGTTTTCGACCCACCTTCCCTCACATGACGCGAAAACAAATGCCATCATGAGAAACCGGGCGCGGCCTGCTTTACCGGCCGGGCTTGAGGACGTAAAAGAGCGGCATCACTCCGCAAGCGGCGCATCGCCCCACACCAAAGCCAGCCTGCCGATATTTCCGGCATCTGCGGAGCACCCGAAGAGGATCGTCATGTCGAATGCAGCGCAACGCTCGAACCGCGTGCTTATCGTCGCCACCATCATGCTCGCGACCTTCATGGTGGCGATCGAGGCGACGATCGTGGCGACCGCGATGCCGCGCATCGTCGGGCAGCTCGGCGGCTTTTCCTATTACAGCTGGGTGTTTTCGGCCTTCCTGCTGGCGCAGTCGACGACCACTGTTATCTACGGCAAGCTTTCCGACATCTTTGGGCGCAAGCCGGTGCTGATCGGCGGCATCCTGATCTTCCTCGTCGGCTCTTTGCTCTGCGGGCTTGCCTGGTCGATGATGTCGCTGGTGCTGTTCCGGCTTCTGCAGGGGCTGGGTGCCGGCGCCATCCAGCCGGTGACGATGACTGTTATCGGTGATCTCTTCAAGTTCGAGGAACGCGGCCGCGTGCAGGGCGCGATGGCGACCGTCTGGGCGACCTCGGCCGTTGTCGGGCCGCTTGCCGGCGGCATCATCGTCGACAACATTTCCTGGGCCTGGATCTTCTGGATCAACCTGCCGATCGGCATCATCTCGATCATCGCCTTCATGATCTTCCTGAAGGAGGACGTGGCGCACAAGCAGGCAAAGATTGATTACCTCGGCTCGGTGCTGTTTTCGATCTCGATCGTGGCACTGCTCGTCATGTTGACGGAAACCGATGCCAGCGCCTGGATCCTGCTTTCGCTTTTTGCCGTCTTCGTGGTCGCGGGCATCCTCTTCCTCGCCCAGGAGAAGCGGGCGCCGGAGCCGATCATTTCAATCCCGCTCTGGAGCCGCCGGCTGATTGCGACCAGCAATGCGGCAACTCTGCTAGCCGGCATGGCATTGATCGGGCTTTCCACCATCCTGCCGATCTATGTGCAGGGTGTGCTCGGCCGTTCGCCTGTTGTTGCCGGCTTCACGCTCACCATGCTCGTCGTCGGCTGGCCTTTGGCGGTGATGCTCTCCAGCCGCTTCTACAAGGCCTTCGGCATCCGCCGCACGCTGCGCGTCGGCAGCCTGATGTTTCCCTTCGGCGCATGTTTCTTGTTGTTCCTGACCCCTGACAGTTCGCCGGTCGTGGCCGGCGCCGGCTCCTTCTTCATGGGCTTCGGCATGGGTCTCATCAGCCTCACCAGCATTGTGCTGGTGCAGGACAGCGTCGAATGGTCGATGCGCGGCAGCGCCACCGCCTCGATCATCTTTGCCCGCAGCCTCGGCAATACGCTCGGCGCCACCGTGCTCGGTGCCATCCTCAATGCCGGTATCAACCACTATGCGAGCGGCGAAGCGGCGGCCGGGCTGCATGAGGCGCTGAACCAGCCGACCGGGCTCTCGGCGCTCGCCGCCGATCCTGCCATCCGTGCCATCTTCAATGCGGCCCTGCACTGGAGCTTCTGGGGCGTGGTCGTCGTCGCGGTGCTGACCTTCTTCACCACCTGGCTGATCCCGGTCGGGCATAGTCAGAAGCGTGAGGGGGCGGCCGTCGCAAGCGAGGCGGCTTCGCATTAGGCGGCTCAGCCGTTCGGCGCGACTTAGGTAATAGGCTCTGATGGGTTACGATCTTCACATTACCCGTAAGGCAAATTGGTTCGATGCCTCTCCATCGATCGCTCTCGACGAATGGCTCGAGTACGTTGCCAGTGATCCCGAAATTCAGCATGACGGTTTTGCCGAAACTCCCGCCGCCGACGGGGGTGTTTTACGGGTGGAACAGGCGGGCATATGCGTGTGGAAAGGATACTCCCGCGGCGAAAATCGAAAAAACGCCGCATGGCTTTGGTGGAGCGGAGACAACATCGTTGTCAAAAATCCTGATCAAGAAATCCGTCGGAAAATGTGGCTTATCGCCCAATCTCTCGAAGCCAAAGTCCAGGGGGAAGAGGGAGAATATTATGACCATGATGGCGAGATGATCGTGATGAAAGCCATACTCGCGCCCGAGCCTTCGATGCCTCCCGATCCAAAGCGTCCATGGTGGAAATTCTGGTAGATTCCAGACGATGTTCTGCACTGCGTTGTTGCCGGTGGATTGTATTGGGAGAGTTGTCGGACGATGGGTGTTTTCGTTTTGCTCTTGGGGTTTCCGGGCGTCGGGAAGCTGACAATCGCCAAAGAACTCGGCTCGCTTCTATCAGCAAAGATCATTGATAATCACTGGTTCAACAATCCGATCTTGCGCCTCCTCGACGAGGATCAGACCGCTTCGTTGCCTAAGGGTGTCTGGGAGTACACCGGCAGGGTCCGGCAGGCCGTCCTGGATGCAATCGCCACCTATAGCGGTCCGTCAGCGAATTTCATCTTCACCCATGCCGGTGTCGAAGGCGATGAGCGGAGCACGCGGACGTACCAACAGTTCGTTGACGCCGCCAGACAGCGCGCCGCCGTCTTCGTTCCGGTGAGATTGCTTTGTGCCGAAGAAGAATTGGCGCGTCGCGTTTCCTCCCCCGCACGGCGCGACTATTTGAAAACGACCGACGTCGAGACTTCAAGAAACCGAAGCCAACAGGCCGTGGTTCTTGATATCCCGCACCAGCACGCGCTGACCCTAGATGTGACGTTCACGTCGCCTTTCGAAAGTGCTGCGGCAATACGGGATCATGTTGTGACCTGCCTGCCGAACGGGAGCTGATTGTGCGATTGCATGCAACGAAAGAGGATATTCCGAAGTGTGGTGTCGTCATCGACGCCACGCTCCCGCTCGCCGTCGTTGTCGACGAGATTTTGAGGCTATCGCGTGCCTGTGATCACAGTTGCTGTTGAGAGAAGGTGAACCTTGCCGTCGCTGACGGATTGTAGCGCGAGCTCCAGGACCTCGCGACGGATCTTCTCCCGTGTTGCCGCGTCGGCCCTGGATAGTCCGGCGACAACAGGCGCGGCGATCTCGGTCATGAAGTCCCAGTAGCTCGCCGGGGCATCGTGCACCATCATCGCCGACACTTCTTCCACGGCGATGTCGAGAAGGCCCGCCTCTCTGAAGGTCTCGACCATCATGCCTTCCCCCGCGCAGCGGAACAGGCCCGGAGAACCGGGTGGCGGCGGGGGCATGTCCACGTGGCGGGCGATCGTGCCCATGATCGTGGTCGCCCATGGATTTTTGGCAGGCGCGCTCCAGACTGCGGCACAGACCCGCGCCCCGGGCTTTGCGACGCGCGCCTTCTCCCTGGCGGCGGCAGCGATATCCGGGAAGAACATAAACCCGAACCGGCATAGGACGGCGTCGAAACTGGCATCGGCAAAAGGCAACGCTCCCGCATCGCATAGGCGAGTTTTGAAGTTTTTGAGGCCACGTCTGGCCGCATTTTCGGCGGCAGCAGTCAGCATATTTTCCGAGAGATCGGTGACGACAACCTGACCGTCGGGGATTGCCGCCGCCGCCGTCAGGCCGGGTTCGCCAGTGCCGGCGGCTATGTCAAGCACGCTAAAGCCGTTGGAGAGATTGGCGCGCCGAAGCATGGTGTCGCCAAACGGGGCGAGCCAACCGAGAACCAAGCTGTCCCATTTCTTCCAGCCGGCGGAAAATTTGTCCCACGTCTCACGTTGCTGGTTACGGATATCGTCGAGATTTGCTGACATGCACCGGCTCCCCCATCCGTTCAACCGGCAAAGCCGGGAACGTCGGCACTATGCGCCGCTGATGTCGGGATTCAATGGAAATAAGCGCCATCGGGCCAATCGCCAGGCGCGACCAAACCCGTTGGGACGGAGTGATTGAATTGACCAAGACTATTGGAGCTTTTATACAATAGCTTTTGCGAAACTCCGGACTAGCCAAAAATAATCCTTTTAAATCAATGGGCTTATCCTGGATGGTGCCAAATCAAGAATACGGAACCAGCGGATTGCTGATGCGATGCAGCCCGGCTGCATGCATCAGCCATGGAGAAACAAAATTATAAAGATCATGGTCTTACTGCACAGCGCCGATGGCATGGCTTGGCAGTCTCCCCCTAAAGGCACCAGCCTGAAGACATTGAGCGAAGCCGAAGAGCAAGGTTTCATCTTGATCCGCGGGGAATTCCAGAAACGGCAATTTCGTCTGACAGAGCTGGGCTCCGACTATGTCGAGCGCGACAAGCGGCGTCTGGAAGCTCGCAGGCTCTGAACCGATACCGCCGGCTAAGCGCGAACTGAACGCACAAGCCAGGCCGCCCGACGGCCAAAAGGCGGGTCCGACAATGGCGCTTCGCAACAGGAGCGGTCATCCCCCCGCATAGGGAGTACCAGCTTACAGAGCATGCTGGGCTTACAGGGCATCCTGGATATCGAAGCGAACGATCTTATCGCCTTCCACGCGGAAGATGTGCGTCACCGTCTTGTCCTTCAGGCCATGGGCCTGCCCAGCCAGCGGCCGGCCATCGAGGTCAAAGACCGACTGAATCACCTCGACAGCGACGGCGCCATCTTGCGTTTCCTCAAATGCGACCGGCTCGACGTGTGGACTGATCATAGCCCACTGACGTCTCCAATAGTCGCGCACAGCGTCACGACCATAGATGTGGCCGCCGTCCATGCCATTGGCCCAGGCGACATCATCGGAAAGGATGGCAAGGACAGCGTCGATGTCTCTGGCGTTGAAGCTGGCATAGATGCGCTTGATCATTTCGATGTCATTGTCGGACATTTCGTTTCCTCAGTGGAGATTGAAACTTTCGCTGGGCGGCATCGAAACGGCATTGCCTCCTGCCGCGCGCCACGATACATACGTACATATATATCTCGCGATCAAGCGCAGGCAAGAGGTGAGCGAATGAATGAAGACGTGCTTTCTACGCCTGGCCATCTCATCAGTCTTGCGGCGCGGGGGTTTGCCCGCCTCAGCGAGTCACGGCTTAAACCGCTCGGCTTCGGTGTCGGCCAGTTGCCTGTCCTCGTCGCGCTGCAAAATGGCAAGGCAAGCACACAGCGCGACCTCGCCCGCTTTGCCAGGGTCGAGCAACCGCCGATGGCGCAAATGCTCGCACGCATGGAGAGGGATGGCTTGATTGAGCGGACACGCGACCCGGCTGATGGTCGCAGCAGCCGCATCGTGCTGACGAAAACCGCACAGGAACGCATGCCGGAGGCAATTACGACCCTATTCCAAGGGAATCGTGAGGCATTGACCGGGTTCACGGGTGCGGAAGCGGGACAACTGGTCGATCTGCTCAAGCGGCTGATCGAAAATCTGGATCAGATTGCGAACGCAGAGGCTTCGTCAGGCGATTGATGGTTCTATGGCCAAACGGACAATTTCTATTCTGGGACTGCGCTGTCTTTATTCGAGGTCGTGCTGTTTTTCGGCAGGGAGGGGTTCTTCAAAACGCGTGACAGCAAGTTCCGTTTTCTCTTGCGTGGGACAAGATCGATATCGCTGACAAGTTTTGCGCCGCCCTCGCGCCGCTCCAGCGTGATCTTGCGGCTATGGAAGGCTTCGAGCTCAGCCCGATGCGCGACGCTGACGATAGTGACTTCAGGCAATTCATCGATCACCATTTGCATCATCTTATCCTGGCTCTTCTCATCGAGTGCTGAGGTTGCTTCATCCAGTACGATGATATCGGGATGGTGGAGCAGCAGACGCGCAAAAGCGAGCCGCTGCTTTTCACCGCCGGACAATGTCTGGTCCCAGGGCGCGTCTTCCTCGATCTTGTCGTTCAGATAATCGAGCCCCACCTTGTCGAGCGCCGCCTTGATCTCATCCGGCGTCCAGCTATCGGCGGCACCGGGATAGGCGACGGCACGGCGAAGCGTCCCGGACGGGATATAGGGCCGTTGCGGCAGCATGAACAATCGTCTTTCGGCGTGGAAATTGACGCTGCCCTCACCCCACGGCCAAAGACCTGCGATGGCGCGCACCAGCGTGCTCTTGCCCGAACCGGATTCGCCGGCGACGAGCACCCGCTCGCCTGGTTCGATCACGACCTGGGTTTCCTTGACCACCGCGGTGCCATCGTCAAGCGACACGGAGAGATCGTTCAGGCTGAGCATCGCATCGCCTTCCGTTTCACCCCGCTTGATGCGTCCGAGCGCGTTGCTCTGTTCGGCGCGCTCGAGCCCGTCGAGCGACATCATCAGCGAAGCGATACGCCGGGCACAGGCGTTCCAATCTGCGAGACGGGGATAGTTGTCGACCAGCCATCCGAACGCGCTCTGAACGATGGCGAAGGCAGAGGCAGCCTGCATGACCTGCCCAAGCGTCATGCTGCCTTCGAGAAATTTTGGAGCGCACAGCAGAACCGGGACGACCGGCGCAAACAGGCTCGACCCCTGCGACACAAGGGCTGTGCGCATGTGCTGGCGTGCAAGGAGCGCCCATTGCCTGAGCACGTTGGCAAAGGTCTTGCCGAGGTCGTTCCGCTCCTCCTCCTCGCCGCCGAGCAAGGCGATGCTCTCGCCGTTTTCCCGCACATGCGTCAGCGTGTAGCGAAATTCGGCTTCCGCTTGGTTTTTCGCCTCGGAGACGCGGACGAAATGGCGGCCGATGACCGTCATCGAACTGGAGGTGATCGCGGCGTAGAGGACCGCAGTGACGACGAGAAAGCCGGGAATGGTGACGGTCCAACCGGCGATCGTCAGAGTCAGAGCCCCGCCAATCGTCCAGAGCACCAGGATGAAGGTCGAGGCCGACAGAAAGGCGGCAATGACGCCAGAGATGAAATCGACAGGCGCTTCGGTGGCAATCCGTAAATCCTCCGCGATGCGCGCTTCGGGGTTCTTGTGGTCGCCGCCGATGAGGTTCAACTGATAGTAACGACCGCTTGCGAGCCAGCGCGCGATGACTGCGGTCGTCAGCCAGGATCGCCAGCGGCGCTGGATCATCATGCGAAGGGCGACTTGTGTGGTGACAAGGGCTGCAGTTCCGAGCGCCAGTGGCAGGAATACGACGCTCAGGAAATACACGGTGCGGGCATTATGTTGCTCCAGGGCGTCAAAAATCGCGCGGTTCCAGAGATTGATTCCGTACTGGAAGCCGACATTCATGCCGATCAGCGTCAATAACCCGATGGTGCACGGCCAGGCGAGCTTATCACCGCCACGACCCCAGTAGCGGCGCGCGCTGATCCAGAAACGCTTCAGCAAATACCGCTTGCGCGCCTGCTCGGCCTCTTCAGGCGTCAGCTCCGGATCGGGTTCGATGGCATCTGGCGGCGGCATGACCTCGACAGTCGATGCCGTCTCCTGGGGCGAGTTCCCGGCACCGTGCGGTTCGGTGCCGTCGACCGATTTCGGTTTGAGTTTAGCGTCGGCCATAAGCGCGATAACGGCTTACACATCGAAATGTTTCATGATCGCTGCCATCCGGCGTATCGAAAAACATCTGCCCCTCACCCTAACCTTGCCGGGGTCGAGCCTCAAAGGCCAATCTCCTGCGCTGAGGGCGGATTGGCGCCGGCGAAGTTTGCAAAGTAGGCGTCAAGATCTGCCCCTCACCCTAACCCTCTCCCCGTAAACGGGGCGAGGGGACGTGCCCTGCAAGAGGTAGCGGGGAACGGAGAGGTTGCGGCATATCCCCTTCGCCCCGTCAGAACGAGGAGAAGGTGGCGGCAGCCGGATGAGGGGCAGAGGCTGGCGCCGAGTCAATTCCTTCGTGCTCGGATTAACGTCGTTGTCTCAGGCGAAAGCGCCTGAATGCGGCCGTCAGGCAGAGATGTGCCCAAATCAGCCCATCGCAGAAAAAGAAAAGGACGATCAGATAAAATAGTGCCGGTTGTTCGGCAGCCTTGAGTACGGCGGATTGTTTATCGTGCAGCTCTCCCTGAACCAGCCACACTAACGGGACGCTCAGCGGCAAAGGACTAAATAGCGTCAGGCCGATAATCACAGACCAAGCCCGAAACTGCTCTATCATAGCCTTGAATTCCGGTGACGCCCCGGCAGCGCCGTCACCATCACGCCGGTCTCTCTCTCTCTCTCTCTCTCTCTCTCTCTCTCTCTCTCTGAATCACATTTTGGCGCCAACTTCCAGATGGTGGATAAATGGGATGCGTGCAACTCTGCGCATCGCCGGTCACTGATGGCATTTGCCCCCATAAAACGCACCTTTCCCGGAACTGCCCTCCCCACCTCAAGCGGATTCGGTGGCGATCTGCGGCAGGGATTGCAGGAGGGTCTGGCGGGCGGAGTGCAGATGCGCGCGGCAGGCAGTTTCGATTGCCGCCTGGTCGCGGGATTCGAGGGCTGCGATATAATCCAGATGTTCGTGGATGGCGCGCTCGTTGCGCTGGCGGGCGGCGGTCTTGTTCCACTGGTAGTGATAGTGAAAGACGATGGCGATCGCGTCGTAGAAATCGGCGATGAAGCGGTTCTTCGAGGCGCGGTGGATCAGCAAGTGGAAGCGCTCGTCGAGGACGGAGAAATCCTTGAAGCGCTGGTTGATGTCGGCAAGCATCGCGTGATGTTCGTCGCGAATGGCGGCAAGATCGGCCCAGCTCTGATTATCCCTGGAAAGCCGGCCGAATTCGGCGGCGGAATGCAGCTCGAACATCTCGCGCACATCGGCAAGCTCGAGGGCGAATTCGCGGGTGAACCCTTTGAGCGTCCAGTGGCTGTTCGGCCGTTTCTCGATGAGGCCGAAGCGGGAGAAACGGATCAGGAATTCGCGTACGCTGGTCGTGCCGGTGCCGATCTCGCGGGCAAGCTCCAATTCGTTGATCTGCATGCCGGGTGCTGCATCATCGGCAAGGATGCGCTGCATGAAGCTGCGCTCGATGATATCATGCAGGGAGTCGGTTTCTTCGGAGGGAAAGAGGTCGTGGTCAGTCGGCTGGCGCAGCACGATCTTCTGGCGTTTGTTCCAGCGGATGATGCCTTCTTCGCTTAGCCGCGTCAGGATGGCGCGCGCCGTCGAGCGGCTGACGCCGAGCTGGGCGGCGATCTCCGGTTCCGAGGGCAGCGCCGTATCCGTACGCAAGGCTGCGGCATACCTGTTGTACGCTTCCTTGAAGACCGTATTCTGCCTTGCCACCAGACCCCGCTTTCCGCCCTCGTGACCGTCGCCCCGCTTCAAAGCAGGACGGAGCGGACCGGGGCTTGTTCAAACGACCTTTAGCTTAATTCCGGTCGCCTGCGGCTCATTGCCTCCCTCGTCCACAGGATCAATATTCCCGTTGACTTGAAAATGTTTATTGTAGATAAAAAACAAAATCAATGCGCATTCGCCGATGCAGCGAGTGTTTCGATAGAACAGGAAGATTTTAGGTGGGATGGCCTAAAAATCTGAATCCTGTTCTAAATTAAAGAGTTAGAGCATGATGTCGTCCGAAAACCGCTGACACTTTTCGGCATCATGCTCTAGGGAGATAGAGACTTGGACAAACTGCCTTGGATCATCCTTTCGGCCGGCGATAATGTCGCGGTCGCAACGGCGGCAATCGCGCCGGGTTCGACGGTTGCCGGCATTCAGACCCGTGAGAAGATCGACCCCGGCCACAAGGTGGCGATAGCGGATATTCCGCTCGGCTCACCCGTGGTCAAATACGGACAGGCGATCGGCCGCACGACGGCCGAGGTCAAGGCCGGCGACCATGTGCACAGCCACAACCTGCATTTCGAAAACGACCGGCTGGCGGCGACCGCCAATTCGGCGCCGGAAACGGCGACCACCGATGACAAGGCGCGCACCTTCATGGGCTATCGCCGCGCCGACGGGCGGGCGGCGACGCGCAACTATATCGGCATCATCGCCAGCGTGAACTGTTCCACCACGGTCTGCCGGGCGATCGCCGACGAGGCGAACCGGACGATCCTGCCGCATTACGAGGGTATCGACGGTTTCGTGCCGATCGTGCACGACCAGGGCTGCGGCATGAGCTCGACCGGCGACGGCATGAACGTGCTGCACCGGACGCTTGCCGGCTACACCAGGCATGTGAATTTCGGCGGCGTGCTGATGATCGGCCTCGGCTGCGAGGTCAACCAGCTGACGCTGTACGGCCAGAGCGGCGCCGGCGCCTCGAAGCGGCATTTCAACATCCAGGATGCCGGCGGTTCGCGCCGCGCAGTCGAGCGCGCCATGGGCATGCTGCGCGAGATCGCTGCCGACGTCGGCAAGGAAAAGCGCGTGCCGATGTCGATCGGTGAGATCATCATCGGCCTGCAATGCGGCGGCTCGGACGGCTTTTCCGGCATCACCGCCAATCCGGCGCTCGGTGTCGCGGCCGACCTGCTGGCGGCGGCCGGCGGCACGGCGATCCTGTCGGAGACTTCGGAAATCTACGGTGCGGAGCACCTTTTGCGCAGCCGCGCCGTCAGCGACGAGGTGGCAAAGAAGCTCGATGACAAGATCGCCTGGTGGGAGGATTACGTCGCTCTGCACGGCGCCTCGCTCGACAACAATCCGTCGCCCGGCAACAAGCGCGGCGGGCTGACGACCATCCTTGAAAAATCGCTCGGCGCGGTTGCCAAGGGCGGGCGTTCGCCGCTGACGGCGGTTTATGGTTATGCCGAGCGGGTCACGGCCCCCGGCCTCGTTTTCATGGACACGCCCGGCTACGACCCGGTCTCGGCGACCGGCCAGGTGGCCGGTGGGGCAAACATGATCGCCTTTACGACAGGTCGCGGCAGCTGCTTCGGTTGCCGGCCGGCGCCGTCGCTGAAGCTTTCCAGCAATTCGGCGCTCTATGCCTCGATGGAAGAGGACATGGACATCGATTGCGGCACGATCGCCACCGGCGATGCGACGATCAGCGGCAAGGGCCGCGAGATCTTCGACCTGATCGTCGATACGGCATCAGGCAAGAAGACCAAGAGCGAGCTCTTCGGCTATGGCGACAATGAATTCGTGCCCTGGCATCTGGGCGCGACGCTCTAACCTTTGCTTTGACGCAATCCCAGGAAAACCGCTTCACACTTTTCCTGGGATTGATTTGAAGTACGCAATCCCGGACGGAAAACCGCTTCACACTTTTCCTGGGATTGCTCCATAGACCAAGCTCAAGTTCTTCGCGAGGAGGCATGATGAAGACGAGACGGATCGGCAAGACCAAGCTGGAGGTGACCGAAATCAGTTTCGGTGCCGCCGCTCTCGGCGGTCTCTACCGCGCCTGCCCGCGCGAGCAGGCGATGGATACGCTGCAGGCGGCCTGGGACAGCGGCATCCGCTATTTCGACGTGGCGCCCTGGTATGGGCTCGGCCTCGCCGAACGGCGGGTCGGCGATTTCCTGCGCGACCAGCCGGACCGCAGTTACGTGCTTTCCACCAAGGTCGGCCGGCTGCTTCGGCCGGTGCCGACCGGCACCGTGCCTGATTACAGCTATGTCGACCCGCTCTCCTTCGATGCCGATTACGACTATTCCTATGACGGCATCATGCGCTCGGTCGAATTCAGCTATGCGCGCCTCGGCCTCAACCACATCGATATTCTTTATGTGCACGATCTCGGCGTCTACACACATGGCGCGGCGAAAAACGCGGTCCACCAGAAGCAGTTTCTCGATTCCGGCGTGAAGGCGCTGGAGGAACTCAAGTCGTCTGGCGCGATCTCCGCCTTCGGCCTCGGCGTCAACGAAGTGCCCGTCTGCCTCGACGTCATGCGCCATTCCGATCTCGACTGCATCCTGCTTGCCGGCCGCTACACGCTGCTCGACCGCTCGGCCGTGGCCGAACTGCTGCCGCTCTGCCGGCAGAAGGGCACGTCGCTCGTCGTCGGCGGCGTCTTCAACTCCGGCATCCTCGCCACCGGCCCGGTGCCGGGTTCGCATTTCGACTATATGCCTGCTGATGACGATGTGCTTGCCAAGGTCGGCGCCATGGAAGCGATCGCCAAAAACCACGGAGTGCCGCTGGCAGCGCCCGCCCTGCAGTTTCCGCTACGCGAGGCGATCGTCGCCTCGGTGCTGATCGGCACGGCCAAGCCGTCCAGCCTGACGCGCAATATGGAGCTCGTCGAGCCGCGGCTTGCCGACGAGATCTATGCCGAATTCGAACCCTATACGCTGGTCGCGCCGCCGCTCGGCGCCGAAGCCGTCCGAGTCTGAGGAGAGACTATGCTCAAGGGTATTCATCCGCTGCTTGGACCCGACCTGCTTCATGCGCTGAAGACCATGGGGCATGGCGACGACATCGTCATATCAGACGCCAATTTTCCCTCGGGCTCGATGGGTCCGCCGGTCATCCGCGCCGACGGCGTCAGCGCGACTGCGATGGCCGAGGCCATCCTGACGCATATGCCGCTCGACACGTTCGTGCCGGAAGCGGCGTGGCGGATGGAGGTGGTCGGCGATCCCGATGCGATGCCGGAGGTCTGCACCGAATTCCAGCAGATCGTTTCCAAGCACGCCGGCGATTTCCGCATCGTGCCGGTAGAGCGTTTTGCTTTCTACGCGATGGCTCGCAAGGCCACCTACATCGTCGCGACGACGGAATTCCGGCTGTACGGCAACCTGATTTTGAAAAAAGGCGTAGTCCATCCTGATGAGGTCGACATGGCCTGATCCCTATTTTAGGGTATCGTGGTATTGGAATAAAATCAGTTGCTTGGCGGGAGTTTGCCAAAGAAAAAAAGCCGGTTTGGCGCTCTTGCAATTTGATTGCGCCTCGGCTAGCTTCACCCGGCAAATGTTTTTTATCGATAAAAATCGTCCGCCTGCGTTCAGCGGCCGATTTATTTGGAGGAGAACGCACCCTGAGAGGAGAACCCTTATGAGTATCGTGAAATCCCTTCTGTCCCGCCGCGCCTTTACCGCGCTTGCAGGTGCCGCAGTCATCGCCACGGCGATGCCGGCAACGTCGTTTGCCGCCGACGTGACGATCCCGATCATCGTCAAGGACACGACGTCCTTCTACTGGCAGATCGTTCTGGCCGGCGCCCGCAAGGCCGGCAAGGATCTCGGCGTCAACGTGCCGGAACTCGGCGCACAGGCCGAATCCGACGTCAACGGCCAGATCAGCATTCTGGAGAACGCCGTTGCCGGCAAGCCGGCCGCTGTCGTCATTTCACCGACCGAATTCAAGGCGCTCGGCAAGCCGATCGATGAAGCCGCCAAGTCGGTTCCGATCATCGGCATCGACTCAGGCGCCGACTCCAAGGCGTTCAAGTCGTTCCTGACGACCGACAACGTTCAGGGCGGCCGCATCGCCGCTGACGGTCTGGCCGCCGCTATCAAGGAGATGACCGGCAAGGAAGAAGGCGATATCGTCATCCTCACCAATCTTCCCGGCGTCGGCTCGCTGGAGCAGCGCCGCGAAGGCTTCCTGGATCAGATCAAGACCAAGCATCCCGGCCTGAAGGTCATCGCCGACAAGTATGGCGACGGCCAGGCGACGACCGGCCTCAACATGATGACCGACCTGATCACGGCCAACCCGAACCTCGTCGGCGTCTTCGCCTCGAACCTCATCCTGGCGCAGGGCGTTGGCCAGGCGATCGCCGAAAACAAGCTCGGCGACAAGATCAAGGTCATCGGCTTCGACAGCGACGACAAGACGGTGGGCTTCCTCAAGGATGGTGCGATCGCCGGCCTCGTCGTTCAGGACCCCTATCGCATGGGCTATGACGGCATCAAGACCGCGCTTGCCGTCTCCAAGGGCGAGAAGGTTCCGGAAAATGTCGATACCGGTGCCAATCTCGTCACCAAGGCGAATATGGCCGATCCGAAGATCGACGCACTTCTGAACCCGAAGATCAAGTAACAAAAACAGACAGGCCGCGCCGGCTTCAAAAACCGGCGCGGCCTTTTCCATCCGTGGTATGTTTTGTGCGGGATGGAGAGCAGAGGCGACACAAGGAGGAGAGGTCCATGATCGGACTGGAAGAGGTCAGTCATCGCCATGATGACAGCGCGACGCTGAAAGAAGCCAATCGAATTCCCGCCGGATCGCCTATCCTCGAACTCAAGGGCCTGCAGAAGAATTATGGTCATGTGCAGGCGCTGAAGCCAGCGACGCTGACCTTCCTTGCCGGTGAAATCCACGCCATCGTCGGGGAAAACGGCGCCGGCAAATCCACCCTTATCAAATTGCTGACCGGCGTCATTACCCGCACGGCGGGCGAAGTGCTGTGGTGCGGCCAGCCGGTGGGGCTGTCGACGCCGAACGAGGCGATCGCCCGCGGCATCAACGCCGTCCACCAGGAAGTCGTGCTCTGCCGGCACCTGACGGTTGCCGCCAATCTTTTCCTCGGCGACGAGGTCAACCGCTACGGCCTGATGCGCAAGAAGCAGATGGAGAAGATGGCGCAGGCCGTGCTTGACGATCTCGGCTTCGGCCTGCCGGCCGGTGCGCTGTTGAGCTCGCTGACGATCGGCCAGCAGCAGCTGGTGGCGACGGCGCGCGCGGCGATGCGCGGCACGCAGTTCCTGATCTTCGACGAACCCACGGCCTATCTGACGCGCCAGGAATCGGCGCAGCTCTTCAAGCTGATCCGCCGCCTGCAGGGCGAAGGCGTCACGATCGTCTATATCAGCCACCGTATGGAGGAAGTGTTCGAGCTGGCCGACCGTGTCTCGGTGCTGCGCGACGGCACTCATGTCGGCACACGACTGATCGGCGAGACCAACGATGCCGAACTGATCGCTTTGATGATCAACCGCTCGATCGAGCAGATCTACCACAAGGAAGAGATTGCGATCGGCGAGACGATCGTCGAGGTCAAGGGCCTCTCCGGCCCGGGCTTCGAAGACGTGTCGCTCAGCGTCAAGGCAGGACAGATCGTCGGCCTCTACGGGCTGATCGGCGCCGGCCGCAGCGAATTCGCGCTCGGCCTCTACGGACGCCAGCCGATCAGCGCCGGCGAAATCCACTGGAGGGGCAAACGTGTCGATATCCGCAACGAACGCACCGCCATGGAACTCGGCATTGCGCTCGCGCCCGAAAGCCGGCGCGACCAGGGGCTTTGCCTCAACCTGCCGATCGGCCTCAACATCAACCTGCCGGTGTTCGGGCGCCTCAGCCACGGCCCCGTCATCAATCACGCACGCGAATCGGCCAATGCCGACAAGCAGATCCGCGATCTCAGCATCAAGACGCCGAGCCGGCGCGTTCCGGCCTCCAGCATGTCGGGCGGCAACCAGCAGAAGATCGTCATCGGCAAGTGGCTGAGCCACGGCGCCCGGCTCTTCATCTTTGACGAGCCGACCGTCGGCGTCGACGTCGGTACCAAGGCGGAAATCTACCGGCTGTTCGCCAAGCTTCTGAAGGACGGCGCGGGCATCATCCTGATCTCCTCCTACCTGCCCGAGGTCTACGAACTGGCCGACCGGCTGCACGTCTTCCGCGCCGGCAAAATCGTCGCGAGCCATGATTTCCACGCGGCGACGCATGAACAAGTGCTCAGCGAAGCGATCGGCGT
Organism: Rhizobium sp. PRIMUS64; assembly: GCF_023006465.1. NCBI lineage: Bacteria > Pseudomonadati > Pseudomonadota > Alphaproteobacteria > Hyphomicrobiales > Rhizobiaceae > Rhizobium > Rhizobium sp. PRIMUS64. The sequence continues at coordinate 15,779 of NZ_JALBGX010000065.1, forward strand.
CTGAGCCAAAAGAATAAGAGGGAGAAAATTCATGACTGCCACCCCCACAGAAATCGTCGCACCGCCGCCGCGCCGGAAAATGAACATCCTGTTCGGCCTGACGCTGATCGGCCTGCTGATCTTCCTCTGGATCGTGCTCGCCGTTGTCACCCCGAGCTTCTGGACGCCGCTCAACATCTCGAACCTGCTGCGTCAGGGCGCGATGACGGCGATCCTCGCACTCGGCCAAACCTTCGTCATCATCACCGCCGGCATCGACCTTTCGGTCGGCGCCATTGTCGGCTTCTGCACCGTGATCATCGCCTGGCTGCTGCAGGCGGGCGTACCGGTATGGGGTGCGATCGCGCTGACGCTGCTCATGGGTGTGGCGATCGGCGCCTTCCATGGCTTCGGCATCGTGCATATGGGCCTGCCGCCGTTCATCATCACGCTGGCAACCCTGACATCGCTGCGCGGCATCGGCCTGCTGATCACCAACGGTTCGACGATCAACATTACCAATGAGGGCTTCAGCAATTTCGCCCGCGCCGATTTGCTCAGTATTCCGAGCCTGTTCTGGATGGTCATCCTGGTGGCGGTCCCCTCCTTCATCTTCCTGCATCTGAGCCGTTGGGGCCGCTATCTCTTCGCGGTCGGTTCGAATGCCGAGGCGGCGCGCCTTTCCGGCGTCAACGTCAAGGGCATGATCTACCTTGCCTATATCCTCTCGGCCTCCTTCGCCGCCTTCGTCGGCGTGCTGCTGGCCTCGCGCATCGCCATCGGCAATGCGACACAGGCCGACGGCTGGGAACTGCAGGCGATCGCCTCCTCCGTCATCGGCGGCACCAGCCTGTTCGGCGCGGTCGGCTCTGTGCACGGCCCGCTGATCGGCGCGTTCATTCTCGCCACCATCAACAACGGCGCGAACCTTCTGAACGTCAACTCCTTCTGGCAGCGTATCATCACCGGTCTCTTGATCATCGTGATCGTGTTCTTCGACCAGCTGCGCCGCCGCAAGAGCAATTGAGCGACAAGAGACAGCAGGCCTGAACAAGCCGGCTTCTTCCATTTCAGGAAATGCGAGACCCGTCATGAAAGCAGTTCTTTGCCGGGAGCCCGGCGTGCTCGATATCGTCGAGCGCCCTTCGCCAGCGGCTCCCGCCGCCGGCTGGGCGCGGCTTGCCGTCAGCCATGTCGGCATCTGCGGCACCGATTACCACATCTTCGAGGGCAAACATCCCTTCCTCGAATATCCCCGGGTAATGGGGCATGAGATCTCGGCGACGGTGCTGGAAGCGGGCGACGGCGTCGCCATGGCAGTCGGCACGCCTGTCATCGTCAATCCCTATCTCTCCTGCGGGCAATGTATCGCCTGCCGTCAGGGCAAGCCGAATTGCTGCACCAATATCAAGGTGCTCGGTGTCCATACCGACGGCGCCTTCTGCGAGGAGATTTCGGTTCCGGCCGAGAACCTCTATGCCGCTAAAGGCTTAAGCCTCGAAGCGGCGGCAACGACCGAGTTTCTGGCGATCGGCGCCCATGCGGTGCGCCGTTCGATGACCGGTGCGGGAAAGCGGGCGCTCGTCATCGGCGCCGGGCCTATCGGGCTCGGGGCGGCGATCTTCTCGCGCATTGCAGGCCATGAGGTGACGCTGCTCGATACCAGCACCGAGCGGCTGCAGATGGCATCCGAGCGCTTCGGCTTCACCTCCGGCATCGTTGCCAACGAGGCGACAGCGGAGGCCGTACGGGAAAAGACCAATGGCGACGGTTTCGACGTGGTCTTCGACGCGACGGGGTACGGGCCTTCGATGGAGAAGGCCTTCTCCTTCGTCGCCCATGGCGGCGCGCTGGTGCTGGTCAGCGTCGTCAAGGACGATATCCGCTTCTCCGACCCCGAATTCCACAAGCGCGAGATGATGGTGATCGGCAGCCGCAACGCCACCCGCGTCGATTTCGAGCATGTGGCGGATTCCATCGCCAAAGGGCTGGTGCCGGTGGACAAACTCATCACCCACCGCACGACACTTGCCGATGCGCCGCGCGATCTCGCGCGCTGGGCGCATGAGAAGAATGGGCTGATCAAGGCGGTGATCCGCATCGGTGCCTAGGGCAATCCCAAGGTAAGAAGTCGCATAGCGATTGCCTTGAACGCTTCCGGCAAATCCCGCCGGGAGCCGTTGGCCCTTGGTCTTTCCACAAGACGTTCTGATGGATGAGCCCGGAAACAACGCGGTTCCGACTCAGACCGGCGCCGGCGATTTCGCGCAACATTTCTCAATCAAAAAGCACACAGACGAAAACGGAAGTGTCCATAAGTAGGGCCCGCCGGATACTCGGCAGATGTTCATCAATTGAGTGATGGAAAGGGTCGGGCGATGAAAATGCGAATTGCTTCCTTGGCAATGGCTATTGCGCTGACAATGCCGCTTGTGGTGCCTGCCCGTGCGCAGGTGGTCATCCAGGAAGGCCAGGGATCGGAATTCTATGCTGATCCTGACGACAACCAGACGGAAACGGATTTTCTGCAGCGATGGAATCGCCACCACGACCAGCGAAGCGGATGGCGCCCGGGTCGGGACAATTTCGGGCCAGACGATGCGGTTCGCCTCCTCGAACGGCGTGGTTATCGCGTCAGAGATGTGAGGGACGTGGGTGAACGATATCTGATCAGAGCATGGCGAGACGGGGACGATCTCCTCGTGAGTGTCTCCCGCAGGGGTGAGATCATGGGCGTCGTCCATGATCGCGAGTGATAAGCGCATGAGAAGAATGTGTGATCAAGGCTGTCATCAGTATTGGCGGCTAGGCAGCGCTGGAAAAGTCCTACGGCGTTAGGCGCCTATCTTGTCATGTTCGCGGTATCTGCTGCGTAGTTTCCCACACACTCCGTCATCCTCGGGCTCGACCCGAGGATCCACGTTGGCCTCCGTCACCTGCAAGGCATGGATCCTCGGCTCAAGGCCGAGGATGACGGAGATTGAGGGGTGCATCGACAAACGAATGCTCCCTTGTCCTCACGCTCCGTTATCCTGCCACCGCCTCGATCGCCCTGCGCATCTGCCTGACAACGGCGACATCGGTCTTGTTCGTGCTTTTCGCCTCGAAGCCGAAGGCAACCGCGCGCGGATCGGCGCTTTCGATCGGGGAACTGCAGGAGCCGTGGACCTCGCGGGCGCCGGTCGCCTGCAGGATCTCGCCGACATTTGCCGGGCGGATGCCGCTGCCGGGCATGATGGCGATGCGGCCGGCGGCCTTTGCCGAAATGCGCTTCAGCGTGTCGAGACCGTCGGTGGCCTTCAGGGCGCAGCCGGAGGTCAGGATGCGTTCGCAGCCGAGTTCGACCGCCTGTTCCAGCGCCTGGTCGGCATCCGGCACCAGATCGAAAGCGCGATGCAGCGTCGAGCCGAGGCCGGCCGCATGCGCCTTCAAACGGTGGATCAACGGCATGTCGAGCGTACCATCCGGCCGGTTGGCGCCGATGACGACACCGGCAAGGCCAGCGGCGCGCACGGCATCAATATCGATCATCATCGCTTCCTCATCTGCCCCGTCGAAGATGAAAGGCCCGGCGTGAGGGCGGATCATCGCGTAGACCGGAATGGGAGCCCGGGCGGCGATCTTCATCAGGCTCGGCAGCGGCGTCAGGCCGCCGAGCTCCAGCGCCGAGCAGAGCTCGATGCGGCCGGCGCCGCCTTCGATCGCGGCGGCAAGGCCTTCGGCGCTGTCCACGCACACTTCAAGCAAGATTGTCACGCTGCAGTCTCCCTGGCTCCGGCGTCCGTCGGCCTTATGGTGCGCGCCACGGTTTCCGAGGTAATTCTCGCCGCCACCTCGATGATGACAGTGCAGGCATCGGCGGCGGCTTTTCGATGGTTGAAGGCGACGTGATAGGACATCGGCAGGTGCTCGTCGAGATCGACGATGCGCACCTTGTCGGCAATCGGCATGGCGCTGACGCGGCCGAGGAAGGAGACGTAACCGTGATTGGCGACGAGGTCGACGATGACCGGCAGCGAATCCGCCGCGGTGATATCCTGGCCGCGCAGGCGCCAGTTGGGCGCGCGCTCGTAACTGAAGGCCATGGCCGCATGACCGAGGCCGGTGCGCGGGCTCGGCATGCAGATCGGGTGGCCGGCAACGAGATCGGCGACGCTGGTCTCGGTACTATCCGGCGGCGCGATCACCACCATGTCGGTCTGCAACAGTTCGCGATGGCGGAAGTTTTCCAGCCCGAAGACCGAATCCAGGATCGCGACATCGATGCGACCGCTCTTCAGCGCCTCGCGCAGATCGTCGGCGGTCATCGAGACCAGCGAGATCGCATTGTTGTTGCGGCGTGCATTCCATTCCGAAACCAGCGTGCCCAGGCAGCGCGCCACCCAGCTTTCCGAGCCGGTCGGGATGATCGAGCCGATGCGCAGCGACCGGGCGGTGCGCCGATAACGCTCGTCGGCCGACGATTTGAGATCGTTCCATGCCTGGCTGATCGCCATGAAGATCTGGTAGGCGCGCCTGCCCTCCTCCGTCAGCACCGAGCCCTGCGCCTGCCGCTCGAACAGGCGATGGCCTAAAAATTTCTCAAGATTGGCAAGCTGAAGCGAAAGCTGCGGCTGACCGAGGCGGAGGCGGCGGGCGGCCCGGTTGATGCTGCCCTGGTCGGCAACTTCGAGAAAACGCTCCATCGTGACGATCTTGACGGGAATGCGGGATGCCCAGGCCTCGTCGATCCCGGCGGCGGCGCCGTCGTGACCGGCCCATTGGCCGAGTTCAGCGATTGCAGCCATGATCGGCTCCAGGCCTTCCAGCACCCTGCCGCTCGCAATCAGCGTCGCCAACTCGCCGGAAGCGCGTTCCGTCAGCTTCATCGCCAGTTCGGTCTCGAGATTATGGATTGCCGTCGAGACGGTGGAGGGCGACAGCTGGAAGCGCCGCGCGGTCTCGCGGACCGAACCGGAGGTCAGAACATGGCTTGCGATGAACAGGGCACCAAGATGCAAACGGCCACCTCCGGAAAGCGCTGAAAAAACCGGACGATATGATGTGTTCATGAAAAAAGATATCCCTGCCTCCGGAGAGGCGGGCTATCGTTCCCGTCATAAAAAATCCGGGCGGCGGGAAACCGCAAGAGAGCCGGGGAATATCGTGGAAACACGCAAGGGGACAAAAACAAATCGCGCCGGCCTTGGAAAAGGGAATGCGTTTCCGCGCGCGGAGGTGCATTCGCCGCCATAATCGTGCCGCGACCGCAAATACTGGAGGGGGCTTGCATCGATTTTTCGGGCATGAACGCTATTTCCATGACGCACGCAATTCCGGCATGATGGCGGCTTGGTCGCCTTCGCCGGCGGATTTCCTATGCGCAGGCCTCCCGCCCGAGGCTTGGGCCACATTCAATGGTTTTGAAAAAGGGGACTTTCCATGCTGAAGAAACTCGCACTTGCCGTCTCACTCTCCGCCTTCGCGGTGGGTGCGGCCCATGCCGCCGACGTCGTCGTTTCGTCGAAGATCGACACCGAAGGCACGCTGCTCGGCAACGTCATTGCGCTCGCTCTCGAAGCAAACGGCATCAAGACGCAGGACCGCATCGCGCTTGGCGCAACACCCGTCGTGCGCAAGGCGATCACCGCCGGCGAAATCGACATCTATCCGGAGTATACCGGCAATGCCGGCTTCTTCTTCAACAAGGCCGATGACGCCGCCTGGAAGAACATCGACCAGGGTTATGAGCTGGCGAAGAAGCTCGATTACGACGCCAACAAGATCGTCTGGCTGACGCCGTCGCCCGCCAACAACACCTGGGCGCTCGCCGTGCGCAGCGATGTCGCCGGTCCGAACAAGCTGAAGAGCCTCACGGACTTCGGCAAATGGGTCGCCGGCGGCGGTGCCGCCAAGCTTGCCGCCTCCGCCGAATTCGTCAATTCGGCCGGCGCGCTCCCCGCCTTCCAGACGACCTACGGCTTCCAGTTGAAGCCCGACCAGATGGTCGTTCTCTCCGGCGGCGACACGGCGGCAACGATCAAGGCGGCCGCCGACCAGACGAACGGCGTCAACACCGCCATGGTCTACGGCACCGACGGCGCCATCGAAGCGGCTGAACTCACCGTTCTCGAAGACGACAAGAACGTGCAGCAGGTCTATGCCCCGACGCCGATCATCCGCGAAGAGGTGTTGAAGGCCAATCCGAAAATCGAGGAGGTGCTCTCGCCGATCTTCAAGAGCCTGACCGCCGACGAGTTGCGTAAGCTCAACGCCAAGATCCAGGTCGACGGCGAGCCGGCAAAATCCGTCGCCGAAGCCTATCTCAAGGAAAAGGGCTTCCTGAAGTAATCATCGCTCGCTCCGCCCGATTGCGGGCGGAGCCCCCTTTGCTGATAGGGTTGGGCTGATGTTGGCCAGACAGGGTTGATTTGATGGAAGAAACCTTAGCGGTCCGCAGGCTGGACCGGCTCGGCGTGGTTCTGGTGGCCGGCGGCATCGCGGCGACTGCACTGATGCCCTTCATCTACGTGAAGGCGAACCGCATCGCCGCCGGCAAGCCGATGCTGCTGATGCAGCTTCTTCCCCAGCCTTCGGTCGTCATCCTGACCGTGCTTCTCCTTCTCACCGCCTTCGCCACGCTGTTCCTCACCAATGCGATAGCACGGCTTATCATCGCCACACTCTGCCTTGCGGCGCTGATCGTTGCGATCGGCCTCGTCTCGACGGCGGCAACGCCCCCCGGCAGCACGGTGGCGCGCATGACGCCCGGCGGCGGCTTCTGGGCGCTGTTTGCGGTGATCGGGCTCGTCATATCCGATGCGCTTGTCAAAATCCGGCTGGCGCCATGGATGCGGGTCGCAGCCCTTGCAGCCTATACGGCGCTGCTCTTCATCTCGCTCTCCTCCGGCCTGCTCGACAGCCTTTCGATCATGAAGGAATTCTCGACGCGGGCCCCGCAATTCGAGACCGAAGCGATCTCGCATCTGCTGCTGGCGTTCGGCTCGCTTGCCATCGCCATTGTTCTCGGCCTGCCGCTCGGCATCCTCTGCTTCTGGGTGCCTAAGCTGCGGGCCATCGTGCTGCAGGGGCTGAGCCTCATCCAGACGATCCCGAGCCTGGCACTCTTCGGCCTATTGATGCTGCCGCTCGGCTACCTCGCCACCCATGTGCCGCTCGCCGCCGCGATCGGCATCCGCGGCATCGGCACGGCGCCTGCCTTGATTGCGCTGGTGCTCTATTCGCTGCTGCCGATCGTCGCCAACACCGTCGTCGGCCTTCAGGGCGTCGACCCCTCGGTGCGCGATGCTGCGGCCGGCATGGGGCTGACGCGCTTGCAGATTCTGACCGGCATCGACATGCCGCTCGCCTTTCCCGTCATCCTCACCGGCATCCGCATCGTGCTGGTGCAGGCGATCGGCATGGTGACGATCGCGGCGCTGATCGGCGGCGGCGGCTTCGGCATCTTCATCTTCCAGGGGCTCGGCCAGACGGCCATGGATCTCGTCCTGCTCGGCGCCGTGCCGACCGTCTTCTTCGCCTTCTCATCGGCCGTCATCCTCGATGCGGTCATCGACAGCATCCGGGGATCCGCCGCATGACCATGATCGAGATCAGGAACGTCACCAAGCGCTACGGCCCGGCCACCGTCGTCGACAACGTCTCGATGAGCGTCGAGAAGGGTGAGATCACCGTCATCGTCGGCACGTCGGGCTCGGGCAAATCGACGCTGATGCGGATGATCAACCGACTGGTGCCGATCACCGAAGGCGAAATATCAGTCGGCGGACAGAATGTGATGGACGTTCCAGTGACGGAGCTTCGCCGCAAGATCGGCTATGCGATCCAGGGACACGGCCTGTTTCCGCACCGGACGGTGGCGCAGAATATCGCCACGGTGCCGCAGCTTCTCGATTGGGATTCCGCCCGCATCGCCAAACGTGTCGAAGAACTGCTCGGGCTTTTCAACCTCGATCCGGCAACCTTTGCCGACAAATATCCGCACCAACTCTCGGGCGGCCAGCAGCAGCGCGTCGGTGTGGCCCGGGCGCTGGCGGCCGAGCCGGAACTGCTGTTGATGGACGAACCCTTCGGGGCGCTCGACCCCGTCATCCGCGGCAAGGCGCAGGACGACCTGCTGGCGATCCAGAAACAGTTCGGCACGACGGTTATTCTCGTCACCCACGACATGGACGAGGCCTTCCATCTCGGCAACCAGATCGCGGTGATGAGCCAGGGCAGATTGCTGCAATGCTCGACGCCGGAAAAGATCCTCACCGAACCCGCCGATCCCTTCGTGCAGCAATTGACCGGCACGTCCGACCGGGCCTTGAAGCTGATGTCGCTGCTGCCGCTGAAGGAAAGCATGGAGCCGGCCAAGAACGGTCTCGCCTATGCCCTGCCGCAGTCACTCAGCCTGCGTGATGCGCTGGCCGAAATGATCTGGCAGGGGGTCGACGAGGCGGCGGTGCAGGACGGCGAAAAGGCCCCGGTTGGCTCGATCTCGATGACGCGGCTTCTCGAACTGGGCCGCAAGGCATGAAGCTCGTCGTCGCCAATCTCTTCCGCCTGGCGGCGCTAGCTTTGCTGCTCATCCTGCTGTTCAGGACGGAGTGGCTTTCCTTCCTGCTGGTGCCGCTGACCAGCAACAATGCGCCTGCCGTCTATACGCAGAACAGCCTTGCCTCGCTGGCCGCCGGGCATCTGCAACTGGTGATCGGCTCGATTGTCTGCAGCGCCGTGCTTGCCGTTGTCGGCGGCATCTTCGTGACGCGGGAAAGCGGTGCTGACTTCCTGCCGCTGTCGCGCGCCATCGCCAATGCGGGGCAGACCTTTCCGCCGGTCGCGGTGCTGGCGCTCGCGGTTCCCGCCACCGGTTTCGGCGCCATGCCGACGCTGATTGCGCTCTTTCTCTACGGCCTGCTGCCGATCTTCGAAAACACCGTCGCCGGCTTGAAGCAGGTTTCGCCGCAGGTTCTCGATGCCGCCGACGGCATGGGCATGAACGGCACGCAGCGGCTGCTGCGGGTCGAGCTGCCGCTTGCCCTGCCGCTGATCCTCGAAGGGCTGAAGGTGGCGACCGTCATCAATATCGGCACGGCGACGATCGGCTCGACGGTTGCGGCAAAGGGCCTCGGCGAGGTCATCATCGCCGGGTTGATTTCCGACAATACCGCCTTCATCCTGCAGGGCGGCCTGATCGTCGGCCTGATGGCGGTGCTGATCTATGACGCCATGGGCCTCGTCGAAGCGGCGATCACCCGAAGAATCGGCTTGCGCGCGGCGTAGGAGGACGAGTACCAAGACTGCCGTGATGGATGAGAATGGGAGGCAGAATTGGCGAAGATGATCCACTCCATGATCCGCGTTCTCGATGAGGCGCGCTCCGTCGAATTCTACGAGAGGGCCTTCGGCCTTTCGGTCGCCGACCGCGTCGATTTCGAAACCTTCACGCTGATCTATCTGAGCAATGCCGAGACCGGCTTCGAGCTGGAACTGACCGTCAACAAGGGTCGGACCGCGCCCTATGACCTCGGCAATGCCTATGGCCATCTCGCCGTCTCGGTCGAGGAGGTGGCGGTCGAGCGGGAGCGGCTGTCGAAGCTCGGGCTCAAGCCCGGTGAACTGGTGGAGCTCAACCGCGACGGCAAGCTCTTCGGCCTGTTCTTCTTCATCAGCGATCCCGATGGCTACAAGATCGAGGTGCTGCAGCGCCACGGCCGGTTTCTCTGACGCATCGTGGCGAGCCGGATTGCGGCCGTACTGTTCCAATCTCCCGATAATCCCACAGCTTCGAGCGGCATGACCTAGGAGCCCGCCCATGATCGAGAAGACCGAGCTCAATTCCGGCTGGACGCTCTCCTGTAACGATACAGCAAGACCCGGCCTGCCGGCTGCCATTCCCGCGACAGTGCCGGGCTGCGTGCATCTCGACCTTCTCGCCAACCGGCTGATCCCCGATCCCTATATCGACGTCAACGAGATCACCAACGATTGGATCGGCAAGACCGACTGGACCTATCGCTGCAGCTTCGAGGCGATGCCAGACGATGGCAGGGTGCAGGAACTGGTCTTCGACGGGCTCGATACGATCGCGGTGATATCCCTCAACGGCGAAGAGATCGGCCGTACCTTCAACATGCACCGTACCTATCGTTTCGATGTTTCCCGGCTGCTGAAGGCTGGCCAGAACGAACTCACCATCACCTTCCGTTCGGCTTATGCCTATGGCGCGGAGATGGAAAAACATTACGGCTACCGTCCCAACAACTATCCGGGGCCGGGCAATCTGATGCGCAAGATGGCCTGCAACTTCGGCTGGGATTGGGGGCCGACCCTGGTGACGGCGGGTGTCTGGAAGCCCGTCCGGCTGGAAAGCTGGGATCGGGCGCGGCTTGCCGAAACGCGGGTGTCGGCGACACTTGCCGGCGGCGACGGACTGGTGAAGGTCCATGCCAGGCTGGCCCGGCAGGGCGACACGACGCCGTTGAGGCTCATCGCCGAAATTGGCGGCGTAACCAAGACGGTAGCGATCGCCGCCGGCGAAGACGAGGTTTCCTTCGCGCTTGCCCTCCCCTCGCCGCAGCTCTGGTGGCCGCACCATCTCGGCGCGCAGCCGCTTTATCCGCTGACGCTCCGGCTGATCGGCGAGGCCCGCGACGATCTGCTCGACAGCTATCAGCGCGAACTCGGTTTTCGCTCGCTGCGGCTCGATACCGCAGCCGACGACCACGGCTCGGCCTTCACCTTCGTCATCAACGACGTGCCGCTCTTCATCTGCGGGGCGAACTGGATTCCGGACGATTGTTTTCCCCCGCGGGTGACGGCTGAGCGTTATGCCGCTCGGATCGAGGAGGCAAAGGCCGCCAATATCCACATGCTGCGCGTCTGGGGCGGCGGCATTTTCGAGGCCGACGAATTCTATGAGGCCTGCGACCGCGCCGGCATGCTGGTCTGGCAGGATTTCCTCTTTGCCTGCGCCGCCTATCCGGAGGAGGAGCCGCTCAGAAGCGAGGTCGAGGCGGAGGTGCGCGACAATGTCGTGCGGCTGATGCCGCATGCCTCGCTGGTCCTCTGGAACGGCAATAACGAGAATATCTGGGGCTTCGACGAATGGGGCTGGCGGCCGATCATCAAGGCGGGCGAAAGCTGGGGCCTCGGTTATTATCTCGACCTGCTGCCGAAACTCTGCGTCGAACTCGATCCGGACCGGCCCTATTATCCCGGCAGCCCCTATTCCGGCTCGATGGAAATCGAACCCAATGCCGACGGCCATGGCTGCAAACATATCTGGGACGTGTGGAACGATGTCGGCTACGAGGTCTACCGCAATTATATCCCACGCTTCTGCTCCGAATTCGGCTGGCAGGCGCCGGCCACATGGGCGACGATCGAAGAGAGCGTGCATGATGCGCCGCTGACGCCGCAATCGAACGGCGTCTTCCACCATCAGAAGGCGACTGAGGGCAATGACAAGCTGATCCGCGGCCTGTCCGGCCATCTGCCCGAGCCAAGGACGATGGACGACTGGCATTTCGCCACCCAGCTCAACCAGGCGCGCGCCATCCGCTTCGGCGTCGAACACATGCGCTCGCATCGGGATATCTGCAAGGGTGCGGTGGTTTGGCAGTTCAATGATTGCTGGCCGGTGACTTCGTGGGCCGCGCTTGATTCGGCCGGGCGCCGCAAGCCGCTCTGGTATGCGCTGAAGGCAGCCTATGATCCGCGCCTGCTGACGATCCAGACGCGCGGCGGCGGGCTTGCGGCGGTGGCCGTCAATGAACGGACGCTGTTCTGGCGGGCGAAGATCAGCGGCAAACGCATGAAGCTCGACGGCACCGTGCTTGCCGAATTCGAATTCTGGCGCCTGCTCTGCGACCGTTTCGAAGCAAAGGAACTTCCGCTGCCCGAGGATATCGTCACCCCCGGCTTACCGAAGGACGAGCTCATCGTCGTGCAGATGCTGGACAGGCGGGCCTTCCATTATTTCGTCGAGGATATCGAGCTTGCCTTGCCGACACCGCGGCTGACGGTCGATGTCGTCGGGATCGACGGCGGGTATGCGATCAAGGTGACGGCGCAAAATTTCCTCAAGGATCTCTGCCTGATGGCGGATCGACTGCATCCGGATGCCGTTGTCGATTCGATGCTGGTGACGCTGCTGCCGGGCGAGAGCCATGTCTTTGCGGTTAAGACGGCAAAGACGATGAGGGCCGATGACATTACCATCGGCACCGTGCTGCGCTCGGCCAACGATCTCGTCGCCAAACACTAAAAAGGCCCCGCATCCGCGGGGCCCTTCCAGCTCGGCCTATCGGACGACGTTACATCCAGTAAGGCGGCACGCCGTAGTAATCATAGACCCGGCGGCCATTGTCGTTGTACCAGGTGTCGTCATCGTCCGAATAGCTTGGGGCGCCTTCGATCTGCTCCTTGGTCAGGTCGATGCGATAGCCATCCAGCTGGGTGTCGTAGTTCAGCTTTTCCCAGGGAAGCGGATAATGGTCGTGACCGATGCCCAGGAAGCCGCCGAAGCTCAGCACGGCATAGGCGACACGGCCGTCGAGCTTTCCGATGATCAGCCGTTCGATCGAGCCGATATGCCTGCCATCAGGCCCATAGACACGGGTGCCTTCGACGCGGTCGCTGGCGATCAGCGAGTGCGTGACCTTGACATTCGGGTCACGGCGGGTGGCGTCAGTATCCTGGTTCAACATTGTGCACCTCCTTTTGGTGTTTCCTCATGGTGAGTATGCAAGATCAACGTCATGGCGGACTCAAAGTTCCCCATCCTTTCCATGATCGTGCGCGGGCCGAATGTTGACGTTTACGTCAAGGTTAGTATAGCTTCATTCGGCTTGAACCATTCAGGCAATCGCATAAGCTGCCGGACTGGAAGATGGAGGATCTTTCCGGTTATCTGCCGAATGATGTCGGCGCGGCGGCCACAGGGGAGAGAGACAGATGAACAGCATTTCCGTCCATCCAAACGGCGCCAGGCCGGACAAGCCCTGGCTTGCCGCCTATCCCGATATTGTTCCGGCAGAGATTCCGCCGCTGGAATATGCCTCGCTTGCCGAACTGCTGGAAAAATCCTGCGCCCGTTACGCCGACCGGACCGCCTTTTCCAGCATGGGCAAGGAGATGCGCTACCGCGAACTGGAGAGCCAGACGCGCAAGGTCGCCGCCTGGCTGCAGAGCACCGGCCTTCAGAAGGGCGACCGCGTCGCCGTGATGATGCCGAACGTGCTGCAGAACCCGATCGCCACCTATGCCATCCTGCGCGCCGGCCTCGTCGTCGTGAACGTCAACCCGCTCTATACGCCGCGCGAACTCGAACACCAGCTGAAGGATTCCGGCGCCAAAGCGATCTTCGTGCTGGAGAATTTCGCCCGCACGGTGGAGCAGGTTCTCAACAAGACCGACCTTCGCCATGTCGTCGTCACCTCGCTCGGGGAAATGCTCGGGCCGAAGGGGCTGATCGTCAATTTCGTCGTGCGCAAGGTGAAGAAGCTCGTTCCCTCCTGGTCGATCCCTCAGCACAAGAGCTTCGGCCAGGTGCTCCGCGAAGGTGCCGGAAAAAAGCTCCAGCCGGTCACGCTGACAGGCAGCGACATCGCCTTCCTGCAATATACCGGCGGCACGACGGGCGTAGCCAAGGGCGCGGTGCTGACGCATCAGAACCTGCTCGCCAACAAGGTGCAGCTGTCGCTCTGGCTTCGATCCGCCTTCGAGCGCAAGAAAGAGCCGGAGGTGCTGAATTTCCTCTGCGCCCTGCCGCTCTACCACATCTTCGCGCTGACGGTGAATTCGCTGATGGGCATGTCGCTCGGCGCCCACAATATCCTGATCGCCAATCCGCGCGACATTCCCGGTCTCGTCAAGGAATTCGAAAAGTCGAAGGTCCATATCTTCCCCGGCCTCAACACGCTGTTCAATGCGCTGATGAACAATGCCGATTTCGCCAAGCTCGACTTCTCCTCGCTGATCATGTCGCTCGGCGGCGGCATGGCTGTGCAGCGCCCGGTCGCTGATCGCTGGCTGAAGATGACAGGCACGGCAGTGACGGAAGGCTACGGCCTTTCCGAGACATCGCCGGTTGCCACCGCCAACCGCTTCGATTCGGCTGAGTTCACCGGCACGATCGGCCTGCCGCTTCCCTCCACCGACCTCGATATCCGCGACGAGGTCGGCAATTCGCTGCCGCTCGGCGACGTCGGCGAGATCTGCATTCGCGGACCGCAGGTGATGGCCGGCTACTGGCAGAAGCCTGAGGAGACGGCGCGGGTGATGACCGATGATGGCTACTTCCGTTCGGGCGACATGGGCTTCATGGACGACCGCGGCTATACCAAGATCGTCGACCGCAAGAAGGACATGATCCTCGTCTCCGGCTTCAACGTCTATCCGAACGAGATCGAGGAAGTCGCCGCCATGCATGCCGGCATCCTCGAGGCCGCAGCCATCGGCGTGCCGGACGGACATTCGGGCGAGGCGGTAAAACTCTTCGTGGTCAGGAAGGATCCGAACCTGACGGAAGCCGAGGTCAAAGCCCACTGCATCGCCAACCTCACCAACTACAAGCGGCCGCGCTTCATCGAGTTCCGCACCGAGCTGCCGAAGTCGCCTGTTGGTAAGATCCTGCGCAAGGACCTGCGTGGCTGAATTTGACGAATTGAAAGTGTTACAGCGTCCTTTGCGCGTCTTTCGGACGCGCGGCGCTGTAATGAAATTAAAGCCATCCGCTTGCCGCGGGTGGCTTTTTTCCATTTCGGCAGGTGGCTGAACTTGATTTGCGGGTGATAAAGCGAATAGTTTCCGCAACCTTTCCGCCTCCAAAGGAGCCTCCCATGAACGCCATCGTCGAACAGCTGAAAAGCACCGCTGATGCCACCAAGGCGACCGATATCCGGGCCGCCTTCGCCGCCGATTCGCAGCGCTTTTCGCGCTTTTCCGTCTCGCTTGACGACCTGTTGATGGATTTTTCCAAGACGGCGGTGAATGACGACATCCTCAAGCTCTTGGTGAAGCTCGCCGAAGACGGCGGCGTCGAGAAGAAGCGCGAGGAAATGTTCTCCGGCAAGGCGATCAATTTCACCGAGGACCGCGCCGTTCTGCACACCGCGCTGCGCAACCGCTCCAACACGCCGGTTCTGGTCGACGGCAAGGACGTCATGCCCGACGTCAATGCCGTGCTTGCCGCCATGGGCAAGTTTGCCGACGACGTCCGCTCCGGCACGCTGAAGGGCGCCACCGGCAAGGCGATCACCGATGTCGTCAATATCGGCATCGGCGGCTCGGATCTCGGCCCTGTCATGGCGACGCTGGCGCTTGCCCCCTTCCATGACGGTCCGCGCGCGCATTTCGTCTCCAATATCGACGGCGCCCATATCGCCGACATCCTGAAGCTGGTGCAGCCGGAAACGACGCTGTTCATCGTCGCCTCGAAGACCTTCACGACGGTGGAGACGATGACCAATGCGCAGACGGCGCGCAACTTCATCGCCAAGGCGCTCGGCGAAGCCGCCGTGCAGCACCACTTCGCCGCCGTCTCGACGGCACTCGACAAGGTCGCCGCCTTCGGCATCGACCGCGCCCGCGTCTTCGGCTTCTGGGACTGGGTCGGCGGCCGCTACTCGATCTGGTCGGCGATCGGCCTGCCGCTGATGATCGCCGTCGGGCCGGAGAATTTCGGCAAGTTCCTCGACGGCGCGCATGCCGTCGACAATCATTTCCGTAAGGCGCCGGTTACCGAGAACCTGCCGATGCTGCTTGGCCTGATCGGCTTCTACCATCGCAATGTGCTGGGCTACCCCACCCGCGCCATCCTGCCCTACGACCAGCGCCTGTCGCGCTTCCCGGCCTATCTGCAGCAGCTCGACATGGAATCGAACGGCAAGGGCGTCACCATTGACGGCACGCCGGTCGAAGGTAATTCCGGCCCTGTCGTCTGGGGCGAGCCCGGCACCAACGGCCAGCACGCCTTCTACCAGCTCATCCATCAGGGCACGAGCATCATCCCGGCCGAATTCATGATCGCCGCCAACGCCTTCGAGCCGGAGCTGCGCCACCAGCACCAGCTGCTGATCTCCAACGTGCTTGCCCAGTCGGAAGCACTGATGAAGGGACGCAGTTTCGAAGAAGCCAAGAAGCAGCTGACCGACAAGGGCATGGACGACAAAAAGGCCGATTTCATCGCGCCGCACCGCGTCTTCACCGGCAACCGGCCGTCGATCACCTTCGTCTACGACAAGCTGACCCCTTACGCGCTCGGCCGCCTGATCGCGCTCTACGAACACCGCGTCTTCGTCGAAGGCGTGCTCTTCCGCATCAATTCCTTCGACCAGTGGGGCGTCGAGCTCGGCAAGGAACTGGCGACGGGCCTGCTGCCTGTCGTCGAAGGCAAGGAGAGTGCCGCATCGCATGATTCGTCGACGCAGGGCCTGGTTGCGGCGCTGGCGAAGCTTGCGAAGTAACCGTTCAAGATTTGCCCCTCACCTAACCCTCTTCCCGCGCGCCGGGAGAGGGGACGTGCCCCGCGAGACGTCAATGGGAATCGAGAGGCCGCGGCATTGTTCCTTCGCCCCGTTTACGGGCTGAAGGTGGCGGCAGCCGGATGAGAGGCGGACGCTGGCTTAATCGTAAAGACCGATCTCGCGCGCCCAGGGCGGATCGGCACAGTCACCAGCACTTTCAGATGCGTCGACGCGCCTCAACCCTCGCCTTGGCACGACCGTGTGCGGGAGCTTGATTGCCGAAGCCAGGCCGAGCCTTGCCAGCAGCCGGATGAAATACCAACCGAGATCCAGTTGCCCCGGCTCGATGCCGAGCCGCGCCGATTCCGGGAAAGCGTGATGGTTGCCGTGGAAGCTCTCGCCAAAGGTCACCAGCCCGAAACGCGGCAGGTTATAGCCCTGCACCGCGACATCATCGACGCTCCAGCCCTGATGGCCGTCTCGATGCGCGAAATGGCCGACCAGCCAGTGTCCGGTCAGCGACACGGATATCCGCACGGCAATACCCCAGACCACCCAAGGCAGCCCGCCGAGCGCAAAGAGCACGAGCCCCAAGGGAACCTGCTGCGCCATCCATGTCGCCTCCAAGAAGCGATAGAAGCGGTCGCGCCGCTCACGCTCGTCAAGGGCGAAACGTGGCGGATGATCCAGCGCCACGATGCAATGCATCTGCCAGAAGGCATCGATGAAGAAAGGCCGCCGATGGGCGTAGAGGTCATGGCAGTCTCGCTGCCGTTGCGCCCAGTCGCGAATGTCGTGCGCATAGATCATGCCGAAGGGGCCGGCCATGCCGACCAGCGTACCGAGATAGACGAGAAAGTGCTCGATCCAGATATGGGTGCTGAATGAGCGGTGGATCAACAGCCGGTGCATGCCGACAGAATGACCAAGGCAGATCGTGATGGCGGTCAGGAGGATAAAGACGGTAAAGGCGCTCCAGGTAAAGGTCAGTGTCCCACCCACGATGGCAACCAAGGTCATGGCGGTGATCCAGATCGACTTTGCGGGCATCCAGACCACTCTGCCCCTCACCGGATCGCTTTCGTTGTCGATCATGCGTCCAGTGGAAATACTGCTCATGGCAAACTCCCTCCCATTGGGCGCATTTCCACTTGAACATCGCCCATCAATTCATTAATTAAGCAATTACCTAATTACTTTGCACGAATGGAATCAATTAAGCAATACATTAATTGCTTAATTGATTAACGCATCGATGCGATGATGCCGCAGGCACGGAGACCGGACTTGGACGAAGAGACTTTCGATGACGCTGTAGAAGGCAGCTCCGTCAGCGCCGCCCAGCGGGTATTCCACGCGCTGTCCAGTGCGCCACGCCGGAAGATCCTCGCCTATCTCTCAGCGTCGGGCCTGACCGCTGGCGAGATCGCTGACCGCTTCAGCATGTCCAAGCCAGCCGTTTCGCAGCATCTTTCTATCCTCGAAGCTGCGGGGCTGATCAGACGAGAGAAACAGGGCCAGTTCGTCCACTACTCCCTGATCGAGAACAATCTCGTCAATACGCTCAACGGCTTCGTGCAGGAGGTCTGCCCGGTCGGTCGGCCGATCAAGAAGGAAAGCAAGGCGCGCGCGCGTACGAAAGAATTGCCTTGAGCGCAGGATGCCAAGACGATGCCGGCGCGGTCGAAGCCCGCATGGGTGTTCATCTTGTGTTGGGCAGACCGGCTTCGCCGGCGTTGCGGCAACCCCTTCGCCCCGTTTACGGGGAGAAGGTGCCGGCAGGCGGATGAGGGGCGAAGCTGGGCGTAAGCCTTAAAGCCCAATCTCACGTGCCCAGGGCGGGTTGGCGCCGGCGCGGGAGACGGTGACGGCGGCGGCTTTGGCGCCGAGGGTCAGGGCGTTGCGCAGCGCCTTTTCGTCAAGATTGGCGACCTGAGGCTTGGTCAGCAGATTATCCATCTTCAGCGACGCGAGGATGCCGGCATCGAAAGTATCACCGGCGCCGACCGTGTCGACGACGGTGACCCGTTCGCTGGGGACCGTCACCTTGCGCTCCTTGGTATAACCGGAGGCGCCTTCCGCGCCCTTGGTGATGACGACGAGCTTGGCGCCGTGGTTCAGCCAGTGGGCGGCGAGCGCATCATGGTCGCCTTCCAAGCCGAACCATTCGAGGTCCTCGTCGGAGAATTTGACGATGTCAGATTTAGCGGCCATGCGCTTGATGCGGGCCATATGCGCCGGCTTGTCCTTGATGAAACCCGGACGAATATTCGGATCGAGCGAGATGACGCGGCGAGCGGCTTCGCGGTCGAGAAGCGCCTCGTAGGTTTCGCCGCAGGGGCTCGGGATCAGGCTGATTGCGCCGAAATGCAGCGCCTCGCAATCGTCACCGAGAACAGGCAGGTCGGCCGTGGTGATCATGCGGCCGGCGGTGCCTTCGTCGTAGAAGGCATAGGTCGCCTGGCCGTTCACCAGCTTGACGAAGGCGATGGTCGAGGGACGTGGCGTAATGGCGCATGGGCTGTAATCGACATTGCTCGCCTTCAGCGTCTCCAGCAGGATTTCGCCCATCATGTCATCGGCGATGCCGGTGAAGAAGGCGGTGGGGATGCCGAGGCGGCCGAGCGCGATTGCGGTGTTGAAGATCGCGCCGCCGGCATAGGGCGCGAAGCCCTTTTCGCCCAGGGTCGTGTCCCTCGGCAGCATGTCGATCAAGGCTTCGCCGCAGCACAAAATCATCGTATTCCTCCCAACAGCATCTATACGTTCATCAACCGATTAAGCGAGCTTTTGTCAACTGGCTAGAGCGAAAGCTCACTAACCCCACCATTCCTTCCCGACCAGGCCAGCGGCGCATCGAGGAAGGCCTCGACTTCCGACAGCGTCTTGTCGTCGAAGAGCTTCTGCTCCTTGGCGACGGCGAGAACATTCCGCCAGGTGGCGATGTGATGCAGCCTGACCTTGCCGTCGGCAAAGCGCTGTTCACCGAATATGCCGTAGAAGAACAGCGCGATGCCATGATCGACGACGCCGCCGGCGGCACGGACCGCATCGATGAACTTGAACATGCTGCCGCCCGCTGTCGTCAGGTCTTCGATGACGAGCACGCGCGACCCTTCCGGCATGTTGCCTTCGATCTGGGCATTGCGGCCATGGCCCTTCGGCTGCTTGCGGACATAGATCATCGGCAGGCCGAGACGATCTGCCAGCAGGGCGGCGAAGGGGATGCCGGCGGTCTCGCCGCCGGCGATGCAATCGAACTGCTCGAAACCGGCATCGCGCAGCAGGGTGCTGGCCGCGAAATCCATCACCGTCGAGCGGATGCGCGGGAAGGAGAGCAGCTTGCGGCAATCGATATAGACCGGGCTCGCCATCCCGGAGGAGAGTTTATAGGGCTGCGCGGCATTGAAATGCACCGCCTTGATCTCCCAGAGCATCTTGGCCAACAATTCGGCCATCACGGCGCGGTCGGGAAATGTGGTCTGGATCATGCGGCTCTCCTTCGGCTTGGATCCTTGCGGGAATAGCAGCAACAGCCCGACGTTTCCAGACGAAAGGCGCGCTCATGACAGCAGCAGGCGGCCGATATCGGCGATCTGCATCTTCTTGAACAAGGCAATCGCCTGAGCGCCCTCCTCCGCATCTAGCGAAACGGCATAACGTACGCCGGCGGCAAGCAGCTGCATCGTCAGCCGGGCGATCGCCAAGAGCTCCTTGCGGTCGCGATCCGGCCATAGACGGATAAGCACGGCGAGAAATGCCTGGGCATGAAATTCCATGTCCTCGGCATCGACCTGCTGCAGCAGCTTGTCGGTATGGGTCGCATGCCAGATGTCGCGCATGACGGGCTCGCGGCGGAAGAAGGCATAATATTCATCGGCGATATTGGCGAGCGCGCGCTGCAGGGCCGCAGCGTCGGTCACCTTCGCCAGTTCCTCTTCGACGCACCGCCTGCCCTGCTCGTTGAAGCGCTCGGCCAATGTGCGGATGATCGAGGTCTTGTCGGGGAAATATTGGTAGAGGGCGCCGAAGGAAAGACCGGCCTTTTCGACGATCTCGCTCATCTTCAAGCCATCGCTGCCGTGGCTTTCGATCAGTTGCGAGGCAACCGCGAGGATCTTTTCGAAGCGCTCGCGGCCGCGCTGCTGGCTGGGGATGCGGCGCGGCTGGCCGGTAGACTCCTGCTGGCGCCTGCGCGTTGCGACCGGCTGTTCCGACATGATCTCTCCTTTTCCACGTTGACAAACAAAATAAGAGAGATTATCTCATTTTGCAAATGAGAGAGTTTCTCTTGTTTGCAAAATATGGAAGGAGTTTTGACATGCAGACGTCCGAAATCGTCCTCGTCGGTGGATCGGGAAAGACCGGCGGCCGCATCATCAGGCGTCTGGAAGCGCGCGGCCTGACCGTCCGCGCGGCATCACGCTCCAGCGCCCGTCCCTTCGACTGGGAGGACAGGTCGACCTGGCGCGGCGCACTTCAGGGCGCATCGAGCGCCTATGTCGCCTTCCAGCCGGACCTTGCCGTCGCCTGGGCGGCGGAGGCGATCGAAGCGCTCGCCAAGGTCGCCGTGGAATGCGGCCTTGAGCATATCGTACTGCTCTCCGGCCGCGGCGAAGAGAGCGCGCAGCGAAGCGAAGCGGCGCTGACCGCTTCCGGCATCGATACCACCATCCTGCGCGCCTCCTGGTTCTGCCAGAACTTCAGCGAGGGCGCCTTTGTCGAGCAGATCATTGGCGGCCGGCTGCAATTGCCGGCGGGCGAGATCGGTGAACCTTTCATCGATACCGACGACATCGCCGATGCCGCCGTCGCCGCCTTGACCGACCCGCGCCACCGCAACCAGACCTACGAGTTGACCGGCCCTCGGGCGCTGACCTTCCGGCAGGCGGTCGGCGAAATCGCCGCGGCCGCTGGGCGGCCGATCGAATATCAGCAGGTCTCGATGGCGGATTTCACCGGCGGGCTTGCGGCTGCCGGCCTGCCGCATGGCCTGATCGATCTTCTGGAGGAGCTCTTCGGCCAGGTGCTCGATGGGCGCAATTCCAATGTGATGGGCGGCGTCACCGAAATTCTTGGCCGCCCCGCCACCGATTTCAGCGAATATGCCCGCCAAACCGCGGCAACCGGAATATGGAGCGCCTGACTATGCAGATCATTCTCATCCTCTCCCTCGCGGCGGCGGCGATCGGCAGCGGCCTTGTCGCCGGCATCTTCTTCGCCTTCTCGACCTTCATCATGACCGCCTTCTCGCGGATTCCGGCAGAGCAAGGCATCGCGGCGATGAACTCGATCAACGTGACGATCGTCCGCTCGCCCTTCATGGGCCTCTTCGTGCCGACGGCGATCCTCTGCATCGTCATCGCCGTGCTCGCCCTGATCGACTGGCGCGGCGGGGCATCTTTTCTGATGCTGGGCGGAGCAGCCCTCTATGTCTTTGCCTCTTTCGTCTCGACCATCGTCTTCAACGTGCCGATGAACGATGCACTGGCGAAGGTCGGCGGCAATGGGCCGGAAGCGGTTCAGCTCTGGACCAGCTATGTCAGGGACTGGACATGGTGGAACCATGTGCGGACCATCGCCTCGCTGCTCGCCTCGGTCGCCTTCGTGCGGGCGCTGATGATCGTTTGAATGATTGCTTCCCGACGATCCGACGCCCCCGTCAGGAATCGGGTGGTTGGTTCGGGGCCGGCGTGTGAACATGAGCCGATTGCCGCGAAAGGACCGCCATGTTCACACTTCACGATTATCTGCCGTCGCAAAATGGCTGGAAGGTCAGGGTTTTGCTCGGCCTGCTCGACATACCCTACCGCAGTCGTATCGTCTCGATCTTCGAGGGCGAGAGCCGCACCGAGGCGTTCCTGAAACTCAATCCGGTGGGCGCCATTCCGGTCCTCGAACTCGACGACGGGCGTCCGATCGCCGAATCCAATGCGATCCTCACTTTTCTCGCCGAGGACACGCGCTTCCTGCCGTCAGACCACTATCTGCGCGCCAAGGTGATGCAATGGCTGTTCTTCGAACAGTATCATGTCGAGCCGGTCATCGGCTCGCTGCGCTTCTGGACATTGACGGGACGGCTGGAGCGTAGCCAGAGCATGGTTGCGGGCAAGCGCGAAGCCGCAACCCGCGCCCTCGCCGCCATCGATCGCGGCCTGACCGACAGCCCATTTCTTGTCGGCCAGGAGCTGACGATCGCCGATATCGCCGTTTACGCCTATAGCCACCGGGCCGAGGATTGCGGGTTTTCTCTTGCGGCCTATCCCGCCTTCGTCGCCTGGTCTGACCGCGTTGGAGATGCCATCGGGGCCGATTATCCAGTCTATCCCTATAGCATCGACCCGCACTCCAATGCCGGCGCGATGCCCTAGACTACGTCTGCTCGCAGAAGACGATGCGGTTGCTGAAGGGGTCGATGACGGTCATCTCCAGCCCCCACGGCTCTTCCTCGACACCGGGCTTCATGTAGCGGTAGTCCTTGCCTGAGAGTTCGGCGTGATAGGCCTGGACATTGGCGACGCGGACGAATGCCTTGGCGCCGGGGCTGGCGTCGCCGGAATGTTCGCTCAGGTGCAGCGCCATGCCGTCACGCGAAACCTGGCAATAGAGCGGAAAATTTTCGCCGAAACGGTGCTCCCAATCGAGACGGAAGCCCAGGAAGCCGCAATAGAATTCCATGGCTTTTTCGACCGAGAAGATGCGGAAGATCGGCATTGGCGGCTCGATGCCGATGACCGAGCGGGAGGCGCCCGCCTCCTCTATCTTGGCCGAGAGAATATTCCATTGATCGAGCCCGAACTGCCGGGCAACGATTTCGAGCGTTTCGCTGTGGGTGAGCGAAATGTCGCGGTCGGCCAGGGCCTGCCGCAATGTTTTTGCCATGAGCTTGGCATCGCGAAAATCGCGCATGAAGTCATCCTTCCGTTGACGGCAAACAGGAAGATCAGTGCCCGCGTCTGCTGACCCGTTCGCCATCGATCGCCTAACGGCAAGGATGTGAAGGATGTTGTCTGGATGCATTCACCATAACGCCAGAGCGTCAAACTCGAGCGTCGCGGGGCGGCTGGCCGCATCCGGCCGAAGGCGATAGTATGAGAGGATCGATCGGCGATCAAGACGCGGTGCGCGCTGCCTCGACGGGAACGGCCTGCAGATGGCCGGCAAGCTCGACACGGTTGCGGCCGGCGCGCTTGGCGACATAGAGCGCCTTGTCGGCGGCACTCAGCATGGCGTCGAAATCCTGTGGCTTCGAGCGGCCGGGCGCGACGCCGACGCTGACCGTGCATGTCAGCACCTCGTCATCGATATGGATCTCGCGCGCCTCGAAAGCCCGGCGGATGCGCTCGGCCGTCAGTTCCGCCCGGCCG